>JBCKVB010000001.1:0-79721 GCA_038924245.1 Gammaproteobacteria bacterium
CGAAGGGGGCGCCGTTGAGCGCCGGGTTAGGTTGCTCGGAAGCCACGACGCACCCACCCAAGAGCCCATCCGGAAAGATAGAGGCCGACGATAAACGCGAGCCACCCGCCGACACCAAATGCCCATGCGGTTTGATTCTGTGAATGAGCAAGTCTATTCCTCGCCCTTGCCAAAGCGGACGCACGCTGTGCACGAAGATCGAGTAGTCCCTGCGCGATTGCAACGACAGTTGGTGGTGACGTGGACATACCACGCTTAACGTGATTCGCAATTTCCTCTTTTGTGAGGTCATCTGGGAAGTTGACACTGCCGAGTCCAGCAATCTCCGTGACGGTAACTTCCTTTGCAAGGCGCTGGGTATGATACGCGACGTCCTCGATTTCATCCGCAGAACGCAGATCGGAAAAGACGATTGCCGCAATCGCTACTAAAGAAAGTACAGAGGCCACTACCCACAGACGCTGCCAACCGTTCATTTGCACGATGATACCTCCTGCAACCTCCCAACTAGAAATAGACCCCCTAAATGATGCATTTAATTGCACCATTATAGGAGAATCTAGATTAAGTTAATATACTAACTATATGCTTCATATAGTTTTATTACATATTATTGCACGCATCACAACGGGGTTGCCAGGCGTGTTATGCCCCGCTTGCTATTTCAGCTTGCCTTGGTCTTGATCCCGATCATAGCCGCAATGCCCGCGAGCAGCAAACCCGCCAATATCATAACCGGGCCGATGCTGGTTTGGAGAACAGTCCAGGCCCATCCTTGGTCGAATATAACGGCGAGATAGAGCATGCCGGAGTGCAACAGGGTGCCTAGAATAAACAGCCAACTGATGATCTCCTTAAAGAGTGTGGAGATTACAAGCATGCCCAATAATAATCCGACCGCAATATTCAGCAGCGCCTCAAGGTTGCCGTGCGCGTGCGGGCCGCCTTTGATGTCGTTGATGGGTTGTTGGGCTTTAAGCTGATTGCTGAGCGCAAGGATGGCGTCGGTTTGAGCATCCGCCAACAGGGCGTCCGGCGTGCCGCCTTTTACTTCGTTGAGTTGCGTGATGGCGGTGTTTTTTTCCGTGGTTGCCTGCTGTCGCTGGTCGATGTAGTTCAGCACCATGTAGGGGCCGAGTGCGGCGGTTAATACCAGGTACAAGAAACCAAACACGATGTTCTTTTTGCCTGCCATGTCTGCTTCTCCTTTTGACTAATGAAAATAGATTAAGCCTTCTACCCTCCCCCTCGCCCAGACCCTTCGCTTCGCTCTTCCCTGCAAGGGAGGGGGTTTTTTAAGATGGGTTCGTTCTATTCACTCTCAGCGTTTAACTGCTGCGTTTGTGTTGATGAGTAACTCCACCAGGCGCTCCACGGATTCATAACCCGGTATCAGGCTGCCGTCTTCCAGAATCAGCGCGGGGGTGCCGCGGATGCCTAGGTCTCTCACCGCTTGCAGGTGCGGCTTGACAGGATTGTCGCAGGACTTCGCTTTCACGTCTTCGCCCGCCTTGGCGCGCGTCATCGCGCCCTTGCGGTCTTTTGAGCACCACACCGAAACGGCCTTCAGGTATGATTCGGAGTCTATTCCCGCGCGCGGATAGGCTACATAGCGCACCCTGATGCCTTGCTGGTTAATTTTCGCCATGTCTTCATGCATTCTTCTGCACACCGAGCAATCGATATCGGTGAATATCGTCACGGTATATTTCACTTGTTTGGGAGAAAACACGATCATGTCTTTTTCAGCGAGGGAATTGATAACCTTGAGGCGTGCTTCGGAGCGTGTTTTTTCGCTCAGGTTTGTTTCGGTTTTGAGATCAATCAGGTCGCCCTGGAACATGTAGCGGCCGTCTTTGTTGATATAAAACACCGTGGCGCCGTAATTCACTTCGTAGATGCCGGGCACCGCCGTGGCTTTAAGGCTGTCCGGCTTTTGATCGGGAACCAGTTGCTGGAGTATTACCCGCACCGCCGCGAGTTCGTCTTGCGCGGCGGGAAGCGGTGCGCTCAGGCTGATTGCGCCGAGCAGTATGAGAACGGTTTTTAAATTGACAGTCTTGGCTGACATAAATTACACCTCTAGATTAAGCCTTTCACCCCCCCCCCTCGCCCAGACCCTTCGCTTTGCTCTTCCCTGCAAGGGAGGGGGGTTGAGATAGGTTCTAATCCCTGAAATTGATATATTGCAACGGTAAATCCAATGGAGTTTTACGCAGCAGCGTAATCACGTCCTGCAAGTCATCGCGCTTTTTACCGCTCACCCGCACCTGGTCGCCCTGTATGGAGGCTTGCACCTTTAGACCGGAATCCTTGAGCAGTTTCACAATCTTTTTCGCGGTTTCCACCTCTATCCCCTCTTTCAGGGTGATTTTTTGCTGCGCCTTGCTGCCGCTGGTCACGGGAGGATCAGCCTTCAGGCTTTGCACGTCCACGCTGCGCTTGGCGAGCTTGCCGTGCACGATGTCGAGTATTTGCTTGAGCTGAAACTCGGTGTCGCCGTGCAGGGTCAGGGTGTTTTCCTGATATTCGATGCTCGCGCTGGTGCCTTTGAAATCAAAGCGCGTGGCGACCTCGCGGCTGGCCTGATCCACCGCGTTGGCGAATTCGTGTTTGTTCACTTCAGAAACCACGTCGAACGAGGGCATGTTCTCCTCCCGAAAATAGTTATCATATCATTTCAGCCCCTCGGATGATGTTGGGCGTGCAGCTCTTTGAGGCGCGCGCGCGCCACGTGGGTATAGATTTGCGTGGTGGAGAGGTCGCTGTGGCCGAGCAGCAGTTGCACCACGCGCAGGTCCGCGCCGTGATTCAACAGATGCGTGGCGAAGGCATGGCGGATGGTATGCGGGGACAGGGGTTTGTGGATTCCGGCCTTCTGCGCATGGTGCTTGATGCGATACCAGAACGCCTGCCGCGTGAGTGGCCGCCCGGCCCGGCCGGGAAACACCAATGCGCTGACCGCCCGTTCCACCAACCGTGGGCGCGCCTTGTTGAGATATTCCTCCAGCCAGTGCACCGCCTCCTCGCCCAGCGGCACCAGCCGCTCCTTGTCGCCCTTGCCGGTGACGCGCAACACCTCCTGGCGCAGGTTGACCTGGGAAAGTTGCAGATTCACCAGTTCCGACACGCGCAGGCCGCAGGCATACAGCACCTCCAGCATGGCGCGGTCGCGCAGGCCGAGCGGCTCGTTTATGTCGGGCGCGGTAAGCAGGCTCTCGACCTCGGCCTCGGTCAAAAACTTGGGCAGCGGCCGCCCCAGCTTGGGCGCGGCCACCTGCGCGGTGGGATCAGCGTTTAATCGCCCGCGCTGCACCCAGTGCCGGTAAAAACGTTTAAGGCTGGACAACAGGCGCGCTGTGGAACGCGGGCGTATGTTCTGCGCCGCGCGCGCGCCGAGATAAGTCAGGACGTCTTCACGCCGCGCGTGTAAAAGAGTGGAATCCGCTACGCCGCGCTGAATAGCCAGCCAGCGGGCAAAATGGCTCAGGTCGGAACGGTAGGCGGATAAGGTGTTGCGGCTCAGGCCGCGTTCCATCCAGAGCGCGTCGAGGAAGGCCTCGATCTCGGCCAGGTCTGCCTCAGAAAGTGCGGCTGGCGGTGTGTCGTTCACGCCGCTCATGTTCCAGCAAGCGGCGCTTTAAGGCAAGCTGTGCGCCGCCGGTTTTGCCAGAGTAGCCGCCCAAGCCGGTAGCCGACACCACGCGGTGGCAGGGGATAACAATGGGGATGGGGTTGGCGCGGCAGGCGTTGCCCACCGCGCGCGGACTGGTGTGCAGACGTTCGGCCAATGCGCCGTAGGTGAGGGTCTGGCCTGTCTCGGATTGGAGCAGCGCGCGCCAGACGCGTTGTTGAAATGCCGTGCCGGGCGGGGCGAGCGGCAGTGAAAAACGCTTGCGGGGCTGGGTGAAATAGCTTTGCAGTTGGCGCACCACGCGCCGGGTCAACACGTCGCGCGGCGCAAGATTGGCGCTTCGGCCCGGTAGAAAATCCAGCGCGGTGAGCGCGCCGTTTTCGATACGCGCCCCCAATTTGGGCGCGCGTCCGCCCCAAGGTAAGGTGAACACCGCCTGGTAATTACGCCTCCCCAAGCTTTTCCTTGATGCGCGCTTGCTTGCCTTGTAGATCGCGCAGGTAATAAAGTTTGCTGCGCCGCACATCGCCGCGCCGCTTGAGCTTGATCTCCTGCAGGCTGGGGCTGTGGGTCTGGAACACGCGCTCCACGCCTTCGCCGTGCGATATCTTGCGCACGGTGAAGGAGGAATTCAAACCGCGGTTGCTCTTGGCGATCACCACGCCTTCGTAGGCCTGCAAGCGCTCGCGCGTGCCCTCCTTCACCTTGATCTGCACCACCACGGTGTCGCCCGGCGAAAAGGCCGGAATCTTGCGCGTCATCTGTTCGGCTTCGATTTGTTGAATGATGTTGTTCATAAGCGGCTCCTGACTAAATCCTTAAATTACTGCAAATTATTGTTTGTATTCTTCAATAAACTCGTTCAACAAGGCTTGCTGCTCCCGCGTCAATACCATCGCGGCCAGAAAGTCGGGGCGGCGCAACCAGGTGCGGCCCAGCGCCTGTTTCCTGCGCCAGCGCGCGATGGCCTGATGATCGCCCGACAGCAGCACCTCCGGTACGCTCAGCCCGTCTATCTGTTCCGGGCGCGTGTAATGCGGATAGTCGAGCAGGCCGTCCATGAACGAATCCTGCGCCGCCGAGTCTTCATGCCCCAGCACGCCGGGCAATAGACGGATCAAGGCGTCCATCACCACCAACGCCGCCAGTTCGCCGCCCGACAGCACGTAATCGCCTATCGAGCACTCCTCATCCACCTGCGCGGCGATCAAACGCTCGTCCACGCCCTCATAACGCCCGGCGATCAGCAGCAGGCTCTCATAACCAGCCAGGCGCCGCGCACCCGCTTGCGTGAGGCGCTCGCCCTGCGGCGAGAGATACACCACGCGCGGCTTGCCGCCGAGCCCCGCGCGCGCCGCGTTGATCGCATCGCGCAGCGGCTGCACCTGCATCACCATGCCGGGGCCGCCGCCGTAGGGCCGGTCATCCACGTTACCGTGCGGGCTGTGCGTGTAATCGCGCGGATTCCACAGGCTCACCTTGACCAAGCCGTCGCGCACCGCGCGGCCCGTCACGCCGTACCCGCCGAACGCGGCGATCATGTCCGGAAACAGCGTAACTACGCCGATTTCCATGGGCCGACTTCCGACGCACAGGGACGTGCTAGTGTCGCGGGAGGCAGGGAGCCGGGAGCGACCACCGTTAAAACTCCGCGTCCCAATCCACCTGTATCACACCGCGCGCGAGGTCTACTTCGCGCAGCACATGCGGCAGCAGCGGAATCAGCCGCTCGCGCTCGCCTCGCACCACCAGCACGTCATTCGCGCCAGTTTCCAGAAAAGTCTCTGCCGTGCCGAGCGCGACCCCCTCCAGGTTGACCACCGTGAGGCCCAACATGTCGGCGTAATAGTATTCGCCCGCCTGCAGGTCCGGAAATTGGGTGCGCTGCGCGGCGATCTCCGCACCTACCCAGCGGCTCACATCATCCCGGTTCGCGCATCCCTCGAACAGCGCCACGACACTCTTTCCATGCTTGCGCCCCTCCACCACGCGCTGCGGGCTCCAGGCGCCCTGCCGGTCAGACTGCGCGCGCAAGTGCCAGGTGTGATAGCGGAGGATGTTTTCCGCGGGCGCGGTATAGGATTGCACCTTGACCCAGCCGCGCAGACCGTACAACCCGACAATCCGGCCGACGCTGACAAGCGGCGCGGCCTGTGCCGGTGTCGTGCTCAGGCGGCCTGCTGCGCGATCAGGTTGGCCACGCGCGACGAGGGCTTCGCGCCCTGCCCCAGCCAGTACTTGATCCGCTCCCGATCCACCGAAAGACGCTGCTCCGACGCCTTGGCGATGGGGTTGAAAAATCCCACGCGCTCGATATAACGCCCGCCCAATGCGCGCCGGCTGTCGGCGACAACGATGCTATAAAACGGCCGCTTCTTCGCGCCGCCACGTGCCAGTCGTATGGTTACCATATCCTCATCTTCCTCAAACCCGCGCTGAAGCGCGGCCTGCCGCAAAATTAAACGTTGAATTTTACTGGATTTTATGAAAATAAGGAAGGGCTGCCGCCGCCAGAGGGAGGTTGTCCCGCTCAGGCCTGCTTCCGCGCTACTTGTCCTTGCCCAGCGCCCTGGCCAGCGTGGAGAAAAGGTCCACCGGCAGCGGGAACACTATAGTGGTGGATCTGTCGGTGGCGATGGCGGACAGTGTTTGCATATAGCGCAACTGCATGGCCTCGGGCTGGCGGGCGAGTATTTGCGCGGCTTGCAGGAGTTTTTCCGAGGCCTGGAATTCACCCTCGGCATGGATCACCTTGGCGCGGCGCTCGCGCTCGGCTTCGGCCTGTTTGGCGATGGCGCGCACCATGGATGCGTCAATGTCCACGTGCTTGATTTCCACAGTGGAGACCTTGATACCCCAAGCGTCGGTCTGGGTATCAAGCGTCTGCTGGATGTCGAGGTTAAGCCGCTCACGCTCGGCCAGAATATCGTCCAGTTCGTGCTTGCCGAGCACGGAGCGCAGGGTGGTTTGGGCAAGCTGGCTGGTGGCGTTGAGAAAGTTTTCCACCTGGATGATGGCGCGTTGCGGATCCACCACGCGGAAATACACCACGGCGTTGACCTTGACCGAAACATTGTCGCGCGAAATCACGTCCTGGCTGGGCACGTCAAACACCACGATGCGCAGATCCACGCGCACCATTTGCTGGATGCCGGGTATGATGAGGATGAGGCCCGGACCCTTGACCTTCCAGAAACGGCCCAGTTGAAATACCACAGCGCGTTCGTATTCGCGCAGGATACGGAAGGAGGAAATAACAAGGAACGCGATGAGTAGTAGAAACACACCGATATAACTAAAGCCAAGATCAAATCCCACGATCATTCTCCTTTTGCTACCGCTGGTATGACAATAAGAATCAGGCCGTCCATGCCGGTTACCCTGACACGCAACCCCGGCATCAGCCGGGCCGCGCTTTGCACGCGCCAAAGTTCGCTGTGCACACGCGCCCAGCATTGTCCGTCCGGGCAGGTGATTATTTCACCTTCACTACCGATGATCTCCTCGCTGCCGCTCACCACCGGCCGCCGGTGACCCTTGAGCGCGAGTCTCCCGATGGCGACGATGATCACCGCGCTGATGACGCCCAGGAAGATAATCAGGGAAATGGGAATGCCGAAGCCCGGCACCTCGGTGTCAATCAGAATCACGGCGCCAATGCTAAAAGCGGTAACACCACCCAAGCCTAACACGCCGAAGCTGGGAGCGAAAGCTTCGGCCACCATGAAGGCGATGCCGAGCAAGATGAGTGCGAGACCGGCGTAGTTCACCGGCAACAGGTGCAGCGCATACAGACCCAATAGCAGGCAGATAGCGCCGACCACGCCCGGCACGCCTAAACCGGGATTGTAGAACTCGAACAGCAGGCCGTAGATGCCGATCATCATCAGAATCAGCGCGATGCCGGGATTGGTGATCACCGACAGGAACCTGGAGCGCCAGTCGGGCTCGTAACTGATGCTGGGCGCGGCGGCGGTGGCGAGCGTCACTGCGCCGCTTGCCAGCTCGATTTTCCTGCCGTCCAGTTGTTGCATAAGATGCGCGAGATCGTCCGCGACATAGTCAATCACCTTGAGCTGCAAGGCTTCAGTGGCGGACAGGCTGACCGCCTCGCGCACCGCCCGCTCCGCCCATTCGGCATTGCGCCCCCGCAACTGAGCGAGCCCGCGGATATAAGCGGCAGCGTCATGCACCGCCTTTTCGCTCATCGCGTCCTTGGGGGTTTCAGCGGGCGGTTTAGCTGGATCAGCGCCGGGCCTTTGCGGGGTCGGCCCGGGGCTGGGTAGCCCAATGGGCATGGGGGTGGCGGCGCCCAGGTTGGTGCCGGGCGTCATGGCGGCGATGTGGCTGGCGTAAAGGATATAAGTACCGGCGCTGGCGGCGCGCGCGCCGCTGGGCGCAACGTAGCTTGCCACCGGCACCGGGGAGGCGAGGATGGCCTTGATGATCTGGCGCATGGAGCTGTCCAACCCGCCGGGGGTGTCCATGCGCAGCACGACGAGTTGGGCGCCCTCCAGGGCCGCGTGATCAAGCCCCCGCGTCACATAATCGGCGCTGGCGGGGCCAATCCCGCCTTCCAGCTTCAGCAGCATGACCGGCGCGGACAGGGCCAGCGTCGGGGCGAGCGCCAGCAGCGATCCAAGCAGCCATGCGGTTTTACTCAGCCTCACCAAGATGCTCCCCTATCGTGATGTTATCCCTTGCCCACGGACAACCTGGACCACCGAAACTTAACCGGGGAAGGTTATAATCTCGAACATCATACACCCAGAGCATGACCATTCAGGTCCACAATGTGGTTTGAACAGAACCAGTGTGACACAATACTGTCCACCTTCAAGGCAGGCTAATCACTGCCTCAGGACGTGTCAAGCCTATTTTTTTCGACTCTATCCACTCCGGCCTTGATCGGACCCATTGATCCAGTTATGATTTAATCAAGGAAACCGTATGATAAACCTCCCGCACACGCCCGCGAAAAAAGCGGCCACCCACAAACCGCGTCCGTTCGTTGACCTGCTGGTCAGTATTCTTATTCCCTCCGTTATCCTGATGAAATTCAGCGGCGAGAATGATCTTGGCGCGAGCGGCGCGCTGATATTGGCCCTGGCTTTTCCGCTTGGCTGGGGCCTGTTCGAGCTACTGAAGTATAAAAAATTCAACTTCATCGCGCTGCTTGGGCTGATCGGTGTTTTGCTCACAGGTGGTATTGGCTTACTGGAGTTGGATCCCCAATGGCTGGCGGTCAAGGAAGCCGCCATCCCCGGCTTGATTGGCATCGCGGTGCTGGTTTCCACCCGTACCCGCTATCCGCTGATCAGGACATTGTTGTACAACCCGGCTGTTCTCGATGTCGAAAAAATAAAACAGAAACTCACTGAGAAGGGCACTACCGCGGCCTTTGAGTCCCGTTTGCTATTCGCCACCTACCTGCTTGGCGGCACCTTTTTCTTTTCCGCGACGATGAACTACATCCTCGCGCAATGGATTGTTGTCAGCCCGGCGGGCAGCGCCGCCTTCAATGAAGAACTTGGGCGGTTGACCCTGCTCAGCTATCCGGTGATCGCGATTCCGTCCATGATAATGATGATGACCCTCTTTTATTATCTGTGGCGCACTATTCACAGCCTAACCGGACTTGCTCTGGGTGATATCCTCGCATCAAAGAACCCCCGGTAGTCAGTCAACCCATCACGGAGCCAATCAACGAATTGGGGGGGGGGGGCGCCGAATTCGGCAGGAACAGGAGAAGATAGTTGTGGCATGGATTTATTCACTAAAATTCAAAAAACGTTTGCCCACCCGGTTGCCGAATCAAAACGCGTGGGCACAAAAAAACGTGCCCACCCTACAAGCCTTCCAGTGCAGGGCTTGGGGCGCTTCTTAAAATGGCAGCGGGCCCTTGAGGGCGCGCAGCATCTTGGCCATGCCGCCCTTGGACATCTGTTTCATTATGCGTTGCATCTGGTTGAACTGTTTGAGCAGGCGGTTCACGTCTTGCACTTGAACACCGGAACCCGCGGCGATACGGCGTTTGCGGGAGCCGTTGAGGAGTTCCGGTTTGCGCCGCTCCAGCGGCGTCATGGAGTTGATAATGGCTTCCTGGCGGCGTGTGTCCTGGTTGTTTATTTTATTCTTCACCGTCTCCGGGACTTGTCCCATGCCGGGCAGTTTATCCATCAAGCTCCCCATGCCGCCCATGCTGCGTATCTGGCGCAACTGGTCACGAAAATCCATCAAGTCAAAACCCTTGCCCTTCTTGAGCTTGGCGGCGATTTTTTCCATCTGTTGCTGATCAAGATTCTGTTCCGCCTCCTCGATCAGGCCCAGCACATCACCCATGCCCAGGATGCGTGAGGCTATGCGTTCGGGGTGAAACGCTTCCAGGGCCGTGGTTTTCTCGCCCACGCCGAGAAACTTGATGGGCTTGCCGGTGAGGTGGCGCACGGAAAGCGCCGCGCCGCCGCGCGCGTCGCCGTCGGCCTTGGTGAGTATCACGCCGGTCAATGGCAGCGCGGCGTTAAACGCGGCGGCGCTGTGGACGGCGTCTTGGCCGGTCATGCTGTCCACCACGAACAGGGTTTCCACCGGCTGCGCGGCCTGATGCAGGCGCTTGATTTCATCCATCATGGCGTCGTCCACGTGCAGGCGTCCGGCACTGTCTATAATGACTACATCTATGAATTGAGTGCGCGCGTGTTGTATGGCCGACTGCGCGATGTGCACCGGGTCTTGATCCGTGCTGCTGGGAAAAAACGTTGCGCCGACCTCGGCGGCGAGCACGCGTAACTGTTCGATGGCCGCCGGGCGGTAAATGTCGGCGCTGACCAGCAGCACGGATTTTTTCTTGCGCTCCTGCAGCCAGCGCGCGAGCTTGGCCGCCGTGGTGGTTTTACCCGCGCCCTGCAAACCGGCCATGAGTATCACCGCGGGCGGCGCGACATTGAGCGTGAGTTCCTCGCAGTGTTCGCCCATCAGCGCGGTCAGTTCTTCCTGTACCGTCTTGATGAGCATCTGACCGGGGCTGAGGCTGCGCATCACCTCCTGCCCCACGGCGCGCGTGCGCACGCGCTCGATGAAGTCGCGCACCACGGGCAAGGCGACGTCGGCTTCGAGCAGCGCGACGCGTACCTCGCGCAGGGCGTCCTTGATGTTGTCTTCGCTTAAACGGCCTTGGCCACGCAGATTTTTTAAGGTGCGCGACAGGCGTTCGGTGAGGGTGTCAAACATGATGAGCGGGTTTAGAGCGAGGCAAACACCTTTTCCGCCGCGGCCAGCGTGGCGGCGATTTCCTGATCGCCGTGCGCGCTGGAGACAAAGCCCGCTTCGAAGGCGGACGGCGCGAGGTACACGCCCTGCTCCAGCATGCCGTGGAAGAATTTCTTGAAGCGTTCCACGTTGCACGCCATGACCTGGGCGAAGGTCTCCACCCTCGGCGCATCGGTGAAAAACAAACCGAACATGCCGCCCACCTGATTGGTAGTGAACGGGATATTGGCCTGTTTGGCGCGCTGCGCCATGCCTGCGGTGAAGCGTTGCGTGGTGGCGGTCAGGCGCGTGAAAAATTCCGGCTGTTCAATCAGCTTGAGCGTGGCGAGTCCCGCCGCCAGCGCCACCGGATTGCCGGACAAGGTGCCCGCCTGGTACACCGGGCCGAGCGGCGCGATCTTGTGCATGATGTCTCTGCGTCCGCCAAAGGCGGCCACCGGCAGGCCGCCGCCAATCACCTTGCCGAGCGTGGTGAGATCGGGCCTGACGCCGTAAACCTGCTGCGCCCCGCCCAGCGCGACGCGAAAACCCGTCATCACTTCGTCGAAGATCAACACGCTGCCGTACTCGTCACACACCTCGCGCAGGCCCTGCAAAAATCCCGGCGCGGGCGGCACGCAGTTCATGTTGCCCGCCACCGGCTCGACGATGATGCAGGCGATGTCTTTACCATGTTGTTTGAAAGCCACGCGCACCTGATCAATATCGTTGTAGTCCAGGGTCAGCGTGTGCTGCGCCAGCGCCGCCGGCACGCCGGGCGAGGTCGGCACGCCGAGGGTGAGCGCGCCGGAGCCGGCCTTGATGAGCAGCGAGTCGGAATGGCCGTGGTAGCAGCCTTCGAATTTCACGATCTTGTCGCGCCCGGTGTAACCGCGCGCCAGGCGCAAGGCGGTCATGGTCGCCTCGGTGCCGGAGCTTACCAGGCGCACCATTTCAATGGAGGGAACCAGCGCGCATATCTTTTCCGCCATCTCCACTTCTATCGCAGTGGGCGCGCCGAAGCCGAGGCTTTGCGCGGCGGCGTCCTGCACCGCCTTGACCACCGAGGGATGCGCGTGACCCACGATCAGCGGGCCCCAGGAGGCGACGTAATCAATATAGCGTTTGCCGTCTTCGTCTATCAGGTACGCGCCTTCGCCGCGCTTGAAAAACAACGGCTCACCGCCCACGCCGCGAAACGCGCGCACCGGAGAGTTCACGCCGCCGGGAATACGCTGTTGCGCCCTGATAAAAAGTTCATGTGACCGATTCATTGTTGTTTCTTCCCGTTAAGTGTGTGCCCTGTGTTTAAACGTACTCTTTGCCGTCCCTGGCGTAACTAATCAGTTCTTCCCAACACCAGCCTCGCCATCCATGGCGAGTCGTTCACCGCCTTCGGCGCTTCACCCTTATTTAAAAAGTGTGGTGTATGTTTGTACCGTGGCGCGAATATCGTCCTGACCAAATACACCGTGAATCACCGCCAGTATATCCGCGCCCGCCTCCACCAGCAGTGCACCGTTTTGCGCCGTGATGCCGCCTATCACCGCGATGGGCAGATGAAGTTTTGCTCGCGCCTCGCGTAATAATTTTATATCCGCCTGTACCGCTTCAGGTTTGCTGCGCGAGGGGAAAAAACGCCCGAACGCGACGTAATCCGCGCCCTCCTGCTCCGCCCGCAGCGCACGCTCCAGTGAGTTATAACAGGAGACGCCGATGATGGCGCGCGGCCCCAGCGCCCGCCTTGCATGGGACACCGTTGCATCTTCCGCCCCCAGGTGGACGCCGTCCGCGCCGATAATTTTGGCCAGCGCCACGTCGTCATTGATAATCAACGGGACGTGATGCGCGCGGCACAGCGCGAGCAGCGCGCGGCCTTCCGCTTTGCGTTGCGCGCCGCCGCACTCCTTGGCGCGATATTGTAATAGCGCCGCGCCGCCTTGCAGCGCCAATTCAGACCGCTCGACAAGCTGCGCGGCGGAAAGCAGCGCCCGGTCCGCAATGGCGTACAACCCGCGCAATACCGGAATGTGACCGGCAAGTGCGGCGGTTTCAATCATGGGTTATTTCCTGCCTTCACGCGCCCAATAAAACCGGTTGGGCAGCGCCTGGCCTTTTCCGATATGGTGCGCGTGCTTCAGCGTCTCCCAGGTATAGCGCTGCGCTTCATCCACGGCGCTGAACGGCTCATTACCCTGCGCGAGCAGCCCCGCGATGGCCGAGGCCAGCGTGCAGCCGGAGCCGTGATAACTTTCCGGCAAACGCTCCCAGTTAAATGACTGCAGACGGCGCCGATTGCCGTACAGGGTGTTCACCACATCAGGCGTGCGCTCATGCGTGCCGGTGATTAGCACGTAGTCGCTGCCGTATTCCATAAGCTGCTGCGCGCAGGCATCCAGACTGTCGGCGGAGGGCGCGAAGCGGCGCGCCTCCAGACTGTTAGGGGTGAACACCGTGGTGAGCGGCAATAATAAGGAAATAATCACTTCTTGTAACGCGCCATCGGACAGACTCTGCCCCGATCCCGATGCGAGCACCGGGTCGAGCACCACCGGCACATGGGGATGTTGCGCAAGCAGGGTATGTACCGCCTCGGCGATCAGGTGGCTGCCGAGCATGCCGATCTTGAACGCCGCCACCGGCATGTCTTCCAGCACCGCGCGCGCCTGTTCGATGACCAGCGCGGTATCCAGTATTTGATAGTCCTTCACCCCGCGCGTATCCTGCACGGTGATCGCGGTCACCACGGGCGCGGCGATACAGCCCTGGCTGGCCAGGGCCTCGATGTCTGCCTGTATGCCTGCGCCGCCGCTGGGATCATGGCCGGCGAAAACCATGACTACCGGCACGCCCGCTGTAAGGGTATTTTTCACGGCCCTGCTCATTTGAGAAATTTTATCATGAGTGATGGGCATTATCGCCGATACATGAGAAAATAGCGCCAGCTACGCGGCGCGCGGCACTGCGCATAACCAGCCTTTGAGTCTGTCATGAAAACTTACATGTGCGTTATCTGCGGCTTTATTTACGATGAAGCCAAAGGACTGCCGGAAGCCGATATCGCACCGGGAACCAAATGGGACGACCTGCCGCCGAACTGGACCTGTCCGGACTGCGGGGCGAGTAAAGACGACTTTGAAATGATTGAGGTGTAAGCGCGCTGTTACATCGGAAACAGCATGATGAATGGTGGGCGATGCTGGGATTGAACCAGCGACCCCTACCGTGTGAAGGTAGTGCTCTCCCGCTGAGCTAATCGCCCCAAATAATATAAGCGCGCACAGCGCCTCGGCTCGCCTCCCTCTCCCCTTCGGGGAGAGGGAATGAGGGAGAGGGAACCCTGCACATCTTTGCCGTCCCTGGCGTTAATCAGTTGAGATGCGGAATTCTACGGTGTGCCGCGGGCAGCGTCAAATCGGCGTGTTTTTGTTAGAATGAGCGTTTTGAGCACTCCTGAATGACCATCCGCACCCGTTTCGCCCCCAGCCCGACCGGTTATCTGCACGTCGGCGGCGCGCGCACCGCGCTTTATTCCTGGCTGTATGCGCGCAAACACGGTGGCACGTACATCCTGCGTATCGAGGACACGGATCTCGCGCGCTCCACCGCCGAATCGGTGAATGCGATTCTGGAGGGCATGACCTGGCTCGGCCTGGAATATGACGAAGGGCCGTTTTACCAGACTCAGCGCTCTGAACATTACCGCGCCGCCCTGGACAAGCTGCTCAAGGAGGGCAAGGCCTATCATTGCTATTGCTCCAGGGAACGCCTGGAGGCGCTGCGCACCGATCAGATGGCGCGCAAGGAAAAGCCGCGTTATGACCATCATTGCCGCGATTTGAAAACGCCACCGCCCGATGTGGCGCCGGTGGTGCGCTTCAAAAATCCGCTGGATGGTGAAGTCATGGTGCGGGATGAAATCAAGGGCACGGTGGTGTTTCAAAACAGCGAACTGGATGATCTTATCATCGCGCGCTCCGACGGCTCCCCCACTTATAACTTCACCGTCTCGGTGGACGACTGGGACATGCGCGTCACGCACGTAATCCGCGGCGACGACCATCTCAACAACACACCGCGCCAGATGAACATTCTCAAGGCGCTTGGCGCCACGCCGCCCTCCTATTCACACGTGCCGATGATCCTCGGCAACGACGGCCAGCGCCTGTCCAAACGCCACGGCGCGGTGAGCGTGATGCAATACCGCGAAGACGGCTTTCTGCCGGAGGCGCTGCTCAATTACCTGGTGCGCCTCGGCTGGGCGCACGGCGATCAGGAAATCTTCTCGCTCGACGAGATGATCAAGCTGTTTGACATCAAAGACGTGCACCGCGCCGCGAGCGCGTTCAACACCGATAAACTGCTGTGGCTCAACCAGCACTATATCAAGACCTCCGACCCCGCTCACATCGCGCACCATTTAAGCTGGCACATGGGCAGGCTCGGCATAGACCCCACGCAAGGCCCCGATCTGGTTGAAGTGGTAAAGGCCCTGCGCGAACGCGCCAAGACTTTAGTAAAGATGGCCGAGGCAAGCGCGATTTTCTACAAGGACTTCGATCATTACGAGGAAAGCGCACTGAAGCACCTGTCCGCGCAGGTGGCCGCCCCGTTCTCAGCGCTACGCGACGGCCTGGCCGGACTCGCCGTGTGGGAGCCGCCCGCCATCCATCAATTGATCTCCGCTACCGCCACGGCGCACGGGCTCACCTTGGGCAAGCTCGCGCAACCCCTGCGCGTCGCGGTCACGGGGAAAGCCGCTTCTCCGCCCATAGACGTCACCGTGCACTTGCTGGGGCCAGAAAAGACGCGCCAACGCATCACCCGCGCCCTGGCGCACATTGAAAAAACCGCGTCTTGACGTGCCCAGGAACTCGCCGTGATTGACGCTATCTTGGCGGAACCCGTACAATACGCGATTGTTTCGGGGCCATAGCTCAGCTGGGAGAGCGCTTGCATGGCATGCAAGAGGTCGGCGGTTCGATCCCGCCTGGCTCCACCAACCACCAAAGAAGAATAGCACACACCATTTTCCGTCCCCATCGTCTAGAGGCCTAGGACACTGCCCTTTCACGGCGGCGACAGGGGTTCGAATCCCCTTGGGGACGCCAGTTTTTCAAGTTTCGTTATGCAAGCAACGGCGGCAATTGCTGGGTGAGCGCGAGCTTTTCGCTCGTGGCCTTGCCGGTGAGCGCAAAGCCGTGTAAATGCTGTTGCGCATCATAAAATAACGCACGCACGCCCTCTTCGCTCTCGCTCACCTGCCACGCGCCGGGAACGTCCGCGGGCGGCGGCGATACCACGATGGGATAGGCCGGTGTCTTCACCACCACCGGCATGGCGGGATACACCACGGGCGTAGGCGTACCCGCCAGTGTCTTGGCGAGCGCGCGCGCGGCGTGCATGATGGGCGTGACGAAGGGCAGCACCAGTCCTTCAACTTCGGCGCAATCGCCCAAGGCATACACATCCGGCGTGCTGGTTCGCAGGTAACGATCCGTTACGATGCCGCGATTGATTTTGATTCCCGATTGTTGCGCGAGCGTCACGCGCGGCTTGAGGCCGATGGCGGACAGCACCACATCCACATCAAGCACAGTGCCATCGGATAATGTAACAAGATAGGCGTCATGCGCCCGATTGACTGACACGGCATTGCTGTTGGCGTGCCACCGCGCGCCTGCTTTCATCAGCGCGGCGCGCAATTGCGCTCCCGCCGCTTCCGGCAACAGCTGGTTGAGCGGCGCGGGGTTGGGGTCAATCACGTGCACGGTAAAACCCACGCCGCACAAATCATTGGCGAACTCGCAGCCGATCAGGCCCGCGCCGATGATGGCGACGTTTTTACCGCCCTCCAGCGCTTGGCGCAGGCGCGCGTAATCCGCCAGGTCATTCACCGCCAGCACTTGATCCGCGGCATCACCTTGTAGCGGCGCGCGCATCGGATCCGCACCCAGGGCCAGCACCAGCCTGGAATATTCCAGCGCCTTGCCCTCACAGATCAAGGTATGACGCGCTGCATCAATACTGGTTACGCGCGCGTGCGCCAGTATCGTGGCGTTGAGCTGCGTCTGCATTTGAGCCACATCCTGCGTGGCGAGCTGTTCCGGTGTTTTGTTTTGTGCGTACGCATTGGACAGCATGGGCTTGTAATAAAAGCGGCCATCGTCCGCGCTGATGAGCGTGAGCGGTGCGTCTTTGTCGAGCTTGCGCAACTCACGCGCCGTGGTGTAACCGGCCAATCCCGTGCCAATAATAACAATCGGGTGCATATCGTCCCCCGTAAAAAAACCGGGGGGCATGACCCTCCCTTTAATTCAGAGCTTACACCGCAGCCTTGATTTCAACCATTTCAAAATCGGCCTTGGCGGCACCGCAGTCGGGACAGGCCCAGTTTTCCGGAATGTCCTCCCAGCGCGTGCCGGGGGCGATGCCTTCTTCGGGCAATCCGTGGGCTTCATCGTAAATAAAGCCGCATACCATACATTGCCATTTCTTCATTGTCAGCTTCTCAATTTGAATGATATAGGAACTTCTGTTAAGCCAGAAGTTCTTGCGGCACAGGGATGTGCCGCCATTTTCAATGGCGTTTAGCCATTGAAAATGAAGAAAAGCAAAAACCACGTTTTTTGCTTTTCGTGCTCTGAGAAGTCCAGGACGGACTTATTCAGAGCTTCCTACAGCCTCAGGCCGTCACTTTTGCGAGCGTGGCGAGGTACTGGTTCGCATGCCGCTCCTCGACCTTGGCGAGCGCCGCGAAGCGCTTGGCGGCTTTTTCCAAGGTGGCGCGGAAGCGCTGCGCGTGCTCCCTGGATTCGGCGATCTGCTCGTCGTACTCCGCGACGGCGGTCTGATTGCCTTCCTCCACCGCCATGTGGCGGAAGTTCGGGTACATCTCGGTGTACTCGTAGGTCTCACCGGCGATGGCCATCTCAAGACAGCGCGCCACGCTCATCTCCGGCTTGGGATACAAAAGATCAATATGGCCGAAGGCGTGTTGCACTTCCTGCGCCGCGGTTTCTTCAAACACCTTGGCGGTTTCCACGTCGCCGTGCGCGCGCGATCCCGGCGAAGTACAAATACTTGATGTGCGCCATGGACTCGCCCGCAAACGCGGCTTCAATGTTTTTTACGGTAATGGATTCAGTGTTTTTCATCTCTATCTCCTCAAGTTGGCTTATCGCTCATTGCGATATGAGGAGAATGATAGGGCCGGATGGACGATTATCTAATTGATTGTATTAGCCATCTTAATAGATTTTAACTATCACATCCCGCCGCGCGGTTGCGCCGGGGCGCTGTCCACGCGGACACCCCTCCTAAACTTTTTGCCACAGTTGCGGCCTTCCCTGGCGCAACTTCAGTTTACTTATCAACACCGGCCAGGCCATCCCTGGCTTGGCGTGCAGCGCTTCGCGCTGCACCCACGCGGGTCACGCAGCGCAGCGCGCAGGCATGCACCGCCTCACGCAACACCTTGACCGCCTCGGGACGCGGAAAGCTGTCGCGCCAGGCGAGCGCGATGCGCCGTTTCGGCGCGGCCCCGGAAAACGGGCGCACGTTAAGCAGCTTGTTCTCCTGCGGGTGCACGTACACCGAACTGCAAGGCAGCACGGTGACGCCCGTGCCCGACGCCACCATGTGGCGGATGGTCTCCAGCGAGCCGCCTTCCAGCGTGCGTTGCAGGCTGCCTACCGCGCTGGAGCGGTTGAGGCCGGGGCACGCCTTCAACACCTGGTCACGGGAGCAATGGCCCGGACCCAGCAGCAACAGGTTCTCCCCGGCGAGCTCGCTCGCCTTGACGGTCTTTTGTTTTTTCCAGGGATGCGCCGCGGGCGTCACCACCACGAACGGTTCGTCATACAGCGCCTGGGTCACGATACCCGGCGCCTCGAACGGCAGCGAGATCATAATCACGTCCAGCACGCCTTCCTTTAATAACTCGCTCAAGGCGGCGGTGTAATTCTCTTCGATCAGCAGTGGCATGCGCGGGGCGCGCTTGTGCAGCAGCGGGAGCAAATGCGGCAACAAGTACGGCCCCGATGGTGTAGATGATGCCGAAGCGCAGCGGCCCCGCCAGCGGGTCCTTGCCCTGCTGCGCGATATCCTTGATGACGGCGGTTTGTTCCAACGCGCGTTGCGCCTGGGCGACGATGCGCTCGCCCACGGGCGTGAGCGTGACCTCCGCCATGCCGCGCTCGAACAACACCACCCCCAGCTCCTGTTCCAGCTTGCGGATCGCCACGCTCAGCGTGGGCTGGCTGACGAAGCAGGCCTGCGCGGCGCGGCCAAAATGACGCTCACGCGCCACCGCCACGATGTAACGCAGTCCGGTGAGGGTCATTGTCAGCCGAATCGGCCGCCGCGCACGAACCGTTCGCGCCAGTAGCGGTTGGCCAAGTTGGCCACCGTCACCTCTTTGCCGGTCGCCGGGGCATGAATGAAGCGGCCATCGCCGATATAGAGGCCGACGTGGGAAACGGCGCGCCCGTCCAGCCTGAAAAACACCAGGTCGCCCGGCTCAAGCTCGCGCGCGGAAACGGGGCGGGTGGCCTGATACTGCGCGCGGGTGGTGCGCGGCACGCCGAGCCCCGCCTCTTGATAGCTGTAGTACACCAGGCCGCTGCAATCAAACCCAGCGGGCGATTCCCCTCCATAACTGTACCGCACACCCAGCATTTCCCGCGCGACGCCTACCACCCGCAGGGCCGCCCGCAGGGCCGTATCCGCATCATGGGGATACGCCGCGCCCGGCGCGACGCGCGCCGTCATGGGCGCGCCGGCGCAGCCGCCGAGCAATAGCGCGGCGCACAGGAAAAGACAGGCTGAGCGCGGTTTGATAGTCATCGGTGCCGGGTCATGCTAAAGCGCTCTCTACTCGAAAGCAAGTACGAGAAGCCGCAAAACGTATATACTTGAAACTCGTACATGAAGCTCTCTGTTTTACATTCGCCTTGACCCGCCGCAAAAAAACCCTGTTGCGCCTGACCGGAAAGATGGCACTGGCCGCGGTCATTCTCACCGCGCCTTACGTGCTGTATCTGGATTTCACCGTGCGCACTCACTTTGAAGGCAAGCGCTGGGAGTTGCCGGCGCGTGTCTATGCGCGTCCGCTGGAGTTGTTTCAGGGCATGCGCCTCAGTCCCGCGGAGCTGGGCGCGGAATTGTCCGATCTCGGCTACCGGCGCAACGCGCGCCTGGATACGGCGGGCCAGTTCAGTCCGGGCGATGACGATCTGCGCCTGGTCACGCGCGCGTTCCGCTTCTGGGACAGCGCCGAGCCCTCGCGCAAGGTGCGCGTGGCGTTTGAAGGCAGCAGCGTCCGCGAGTTGCGGGATTTTGACAGCGGCGAAACACTCGACCTGGTTCGGCTTGATCCGGTGCTGATCGGCAGCATCTACCCTGCGCACCATGAAGACCGGGTGCTGGTGCAGATCGGCGAAGCCCCTCCGCTGCTCATCAAAACCCTGATCGCCATGGAAGACCGGCACTACTACCAGCATTATGGCATCAGCCCGGTTTCCATCGCGCGCGCGCTGCTGGCCAATCTGCGCAGCGGCCGCGCGGTACAGGGCGGCAGCACGCTCACCCAGCAACTGGTCAAGAATTTTTACCTCACCTCGGAACGCACCTGGTGGCGCAAGTTCAACGAGGCCATCATGGCGCTGCTGCTGGAGGCACATTACAGCAAGGACGAAATCCTGGAGGCCTATCTCAATGAAGTATTCCTGGGCCAGGAAGGCAGCCGGGCGATACATGGCTTCAGTCTCGCCAGCCAGTTTTATTACGGCCAGCCGCTCGCTGATTTGAAGCTCCCGCAAATCGCCCTGCTGGTCGGTATGGTGCGTGGCGCTTCCCACTACGATCCGCGCCGTCATCCGGAGCGCACCCTGGCCCGGCGCAGCCTGGTGCTGGACGTGTTGGCGGATCAGCAACTCATCACCGTGGATCAGGCTAAGTCCGCCAAGGCCGCACCGTTGGGCGTCATCGCCAAGGCGCCGAGCGGCACCTCGCTTTATCCGGCGTTCATGGATTTGCTGCGCCGCCAACTGCGGCGGGATTATAAAGAGGAGGATTTGACTTCCGAGGGCCTGCAAATCTTCACCACCTTCGATCCGCGTATTCAGAAAAATACCGAGCAGGCGCTTGCCGCGCGTATCGCGCAACTGGAGAAGCAATATAAAATTCCCGCCGGCCGGCTGGAAGGCGCGGTGATCGTGGCGCGCAATGACAACGGCGAAGTGCTGGCCGTGGCGGGCGGGCGCGAGGCGCGTTACTCCGGTTTTAACCGTGCCCTGGACGCACAACGCCCCATCGGCTCCCTGGTCAAGCCCGCGGTGTACCTCACCGCGCTCAGCCTGCCGAAGCGATACACGCTCGCCACGCTGCTTGATGACAGCCCCGTCACCTTCGACAATCCGGGCGGCAAACCCTGGGCGCCGCAAAACTACGATCATCAGAATCACGGCATGGTGCCGCTGCTCAACGCGCTCGCGCACTCCTATAATGTGTCCACCGCGCGTCTGGGGATGGAGATTGGCGTGCCGGGCGTGGTGCGTATTTTAAAGCGCATGGGCGTGATGCGCGATATCGCGCCCTTCCCCTCCGTGCTGCTCGGCGCCGTGGAGCTCACCCCGATCGAAGTGGCGCAGATGTATCAAACCATCGCCAGCGGCGGTTTCCGCGCGCCGCTACGCTCGATCCGCGAGGTGCTCACCGTCAAGGGAGAGCCGCTCCAGCGTTATCCGCTTTCCGTGGAGCAGGTACTCGAACCGGCCCCAGTGTTTCTGCTCACCACCGCGTTGCAACAGGCGGTCAACGCGGGTACGGCCCGTTCGGTATTAGCGCAGCTTCCCGAAGGTTTGACCGTGGCGGGTAAAACCGGCACCACCGATGATCTGCGCGACAGCTGGTTCGCCGGTTTCAGCGGCCAGCACCTGGCCGTGGTGTGGATGGGACGCGACGATAACCGCCCCACCGGCTTGAGCGGCGCGAGCGGCGCGCTCAAGGTATGGGGCGACATCATGGCCGGCATCAATACCGACCCGTTGCGTTTGATGCTACCCGCCAACGTGGAGCTTGTACGCATAGACCCGCACAGCGGCCTGCGCGCGGGCGAGGCGTGCGCCGGCGCCGTGGAGCTGCCTTTCATCGAGGGTTCCGCGCCCACCGCGACCGCCACCTGCCCCGGTGACGCAGAAAACACCATCGAGCGCTTTTTTAAGCGGTTCTTTTAAACGCTGACCTGTGCGGCCGCGCTAAAAACGGTATCATTTAAGCGTGACCCTCTTCCCCCATCCCCTTTATCGCTCCCGCTACCCAACGCTGCTGTTTATGGCGGTGTTGTGCGCGGGATTGTCGGGCTGCGCTGCCACCGGCGGCGCGCCGGTGCAGGATCGCGCCGCGGAAACGGCGCCGCCCGTGGAGGAGCCCACCGTGAGCGTCATGGCGCTGCCGGAGACAGCGGGCGAGAACCGCGCCGAACCGCTGCCGGAAAACACGGCGCCGCAAATGACACCCTCGGACGCCACGCCGGCGCCCAGTTCCGCCGTGGTGGCGTTGCTTGATAACGCGGACCAGCAAAGTAAAAGCGGCAGGCTGGACGCGGCGGCGGCGGCGCTGGAGCGCGCCCTGCGTCTGGAGCCGCGCAACGCCGAGGTGTGGGGCCGCCTGGCCGAGATACGGCTGCGGCAGGGTCAACTGGATCAGGCCGCGAGCCTGGCGGCCAAGTCCAATAACCTGGCGGGCAACAACGTTAGCGTACTGACGCGCAACTGGAAAACCATCGCCCAGGCGCGCGGCCGCAAGGGCGACCTCAAAGGCGCACACGAGGCACAAGAGAAGGTGCGTGAACTGGAGGGGGGGAATTAGGGAACCTCTGATGTGTCAATAAGCGTCATTCCCGCGCAAGCGGGAACCCAGACAATTCAATGCCTTGCTGGATTCCCGCGTGCGCGGGAATGACGAATTATTAGAGGTGCCCTAAAGTAAAGCCCTGACCCCCTTTAGTGCTTTAGTGTACCCCAAAGGCTGCACCGTATGCCTCAGGCGCCATGCGTGACCTGGCCACCTGCCAAGGAAAGGGCGGTTGAAATTCCTATCCTCAAACGCTTTGCGCTTAAATCATGCGAGATCGAAGCGGTCGTTGTTCATCACCTTGTTCCAGGCCGCCACGAAGTCCTGGACGAATTTCGCCTGCGCATCTGAGCTTCCGTAGACCTCCGCCAGGGCCCGGAGCTGGGAGTTCGAGCCGAACACGAGGTCGACGCGGGTCCCGGTCCACCTGACCTTCCCGGTCTTGCGATCGCGCCCTTCAAACACGTCTGCGTCTTTCGAGACCGGCTTCCACTCCGTGCCCATGTCGAGCAGGTTGACGAAGAAGTCGTTGGTCAGCGCCTCCGGCTTCGACGTGAAGACCCCATGCTTCGAGCCGCCAGCGTTGGCGCCGAGCACGCGCAGGCCGCCGACGAGGACCGTCATCTCGGGCGCGGTGAGCGTCAGGAGCTGCGCCTTGTCCACCAGCAGCGCCTCGGCCGACACCCCGAACTTCCCATTCAGGTAGTTGCGGAAGCCGTCAGCGAGCGGCTCGAGTACGGCGAAGGACACGACGTCCGTCTGCGCCTGCGAGGCGTCCATGCGACCGGGCTTGAACGGCACCTTCACGACGACGCCGGCCTTCTTCGCGGCCTGCTCGACGCCCGCGCAGCCGGCGAGCACGATCAGGTCGGCGAGCGACACCTTCTCGCCGTCATTCGCCTTCTTGTTGAAGTCCGCTTGGATGCCGCCGAGCGCCTTCAGTACCATGTCCAGCTGCGCCGGCTGGTTGACGGCCCAGTCCTTCTGCGGCGCGAGCAGGATGCGCGCACCGTTGGCGCCGCCGCGCTTGTCGGAGCCGCGGAACGTGGAGGCCGACGCCCAGGCGGTGGACACGAGCTGGGCCACGGACAGCTTCGAGGCGAGGATCTTTTCCTTGAGGTCGGCGATCTCCTTGTCGCCGATCAGCTTGTGATTGACTGCGGGAATCGGGTCTTGCCAGATCAGCTCTTCCTTCGGCACCTCGGGCCCGATATAGCGGGCGCGCGGGCCCATGTCGCGGTGCGTCAGCTTGAACCAGGCGCGCGCGAAGGCATCGGCGAAGGCCTGTGGGTCCTCGTAGAACCTGCGCGAGATCTTGCCGAATTCCGGATCGAAGCGCAGCGTCAGGTCGGTGGTCAGCATGGTCGGCTTGTGCTTCTTCGACGGGTCGTGCGCGTCGGGGATGATCTCCGGCGCGTTCTTGGCCACCCATTGCTTGGCACCCGCCGGCGACTTGGTCAGCTCCCATTCGTACTTGAACAGGTTCCCGAAGAAGTTGTTGCTCCACAGCGTGGGGGTCTTGGTCCAGGTCACTTCAATGCCGCTCGAAACCGTGTCGCCGCCGTGCCCCGTGCCATAGTCGCTCATCCAGCCCAAGCCCTGCGCCTCCAGCGACGCGGCTTCCGGTTCGGGACCCTTGTGCGATTCCGGGGCGGCACCATGGGCCTTGCCGAAGGTGTGGCCGCCGGCGATGAGGGCAACGGTCTCCTCGTCGTTCATCGCCATGCGGCCGAAGGTGACACGGATGTCCTTGGCGGCGGCCATGTAGTCGCCGCTGGCGTTCGGACCTTCCGGGTTGACGTAGATCAGGCCCATGTGGGTGGCGCCTAACGGCGTAACCAGCTCGCGGTCGCCGCTGAAGCGCTTGTCGTCGCCCAGCCAGGCGATCTCGCCGCCCCAGTTCACGCCGTCCGGCTCCCACACGTCCGCACGGCCGCCGCCGAAGCCGAAGGTCCTGAAGCCCATGGACTCCAGCGCGACGTTGCCGGCAAGGATCAGCAGATCGGCCCAGGAGATCTTCTGGCCGTACTTCTGCTTGATCGGCCACAGCAGGCGGCGCGACTTGTCGATATTGACGTTGTCGGGCCAGCTGTTAAGCGGGGCGAAACGCTGCTGGCCGCAGCCAGCGCCGCCTCGGCCGTCGTGAATACGGTAGGTTCCGGCGGCGTGCCAGGCCATGCGGATGAATTGCGGCCCGTAATGGCCGAAGTCCGCCGGCCACCAGTCCTGCGAGTCGGTCATCAGCTTGACCAGGTCCTTCTTCAGCGCCTGGTAGTCGAGGCTCTTGAATTCCTTCGCGTAGTCGAAGCCCTTGCCCATCGGGTCAGACTTCGAGGAATGCTGCTGCAGGTTGTCCAAGCGCAACTGGTTCGGCCACCAATCCCGGTTCGACGTGCCGGTGCCTGCAGGGTGAACGATTGGGCACTTTGCTTCGGTAGACATGGTTCTCTCCTTAATGACACTGTGAAGGTTGATAACGATCCACTATTGGACTTGACCATAAGTTACGCCGGTTATTTTGATATTGAAAGTAATTAATTTCTATCAAATTGATAGGTGGAGACTATTACTCAGAAGTCGGTATGTTTAGCTACATGACACCCTATTCCATGCGGGTTTCAAAGCGATTTTTGTAGCCTTGGTTTCTGACTACTGAGTAATTCAATAAGCGTCGTTCCCGCGCAAGCGGGAATGACGGAAAAGGGGCTCAATTCGAGGCGCCCTATATCGGCTGCCCTCCCTGCGGATGGGCGCGCTCCGTGGGCAGCAGGATTTTATTGACCGCGTTGATATAGGCCTTGGCGGAGGCGATCACGATGTCGGTGTCCGCACCCTGCCCATGCACGATGCGCCCGCCCCGTTCCAGACGCACCGTCACCTCGCCTTGCGAGTCAGTGCCGGTGGTGATGTTGTTCACGGAATAGAGCAGCAACTCGGTGCCGCTTTTTACCATGCTCTCAATCGCCTTGAACGCCGCGTCCACCGGGCCGCTGCCGCTGGCGCTGGCGTGTTGCTCCGCGCCGTCCACCCACAGCGTAACCTGGGCCTCCGGCGTCTCGCCGGTCTCGGAACACACCTTGAGATATCTCAATTTAATGCGTTCGTTCTTCGCCGCCAGATTGGTTTCCGTGACCAGGGCCTGCAAGTCTTCGTCATAGATTTCATGTTTCTTGTCGGCCAGTTCCTTGAAGCGCTGAAAGGTATCGTTCAAGTCTGCTTCCGACTCGAACGCCACGCCGATCTCCTGCAAGCGGGTGCGGAACGCATTACGCCCCGAGTGTTTGCCGAGCACCATGCGGTTCGTGCTCCAGCCCACGTCCTCGGCGCGCATGATTTCGTAGGTCGCGCGATGCTTGAGCACGCCGTCCTGATGAATGCCGGACTCGTGCGCGAAGGCGTTGGCCCCGACGATGGCCTTGTTGGGCTGCACCGCGAAGCCGGTGATGCCGGACACCAGGCGCGAGCAGGGCACGATCTGCGTGGCGTCAACGCCGGTATCACAGGAAAACAGATCGCGGCGCGTGCGCACCGCCATCACGATCTCCTCCAGCGCCGCGTTACCCGCGCGCTCCCCCAGTCCGTTGATGGTGCACTCCACCTGGCGCGCGCCGTTCAATACCGCAGACAAGGAGTTGGCCACCGCGAGACCAAGATCGTTGTGGCAGTGCACGGAAAAAATCGCCTGGTCTGAATTGGGCACGCGTTCGCGCAGCGTTTTAATCAACGCGCCGAACTGATGCGGCAGGTTGTAGCCCACGGTATCCGGAATATTCACCGTGCGCGCACCGGCGGCAATCACCGCCTCCAGCACGCGGCATAGAAAATCCGTCTCGGAACGCCCGGCGTCCTCCGGCGAGAATTCCACGTCATCGGTATGCTGGCGCGCGCGTTTCACCGCGCTCACCGCGTGCTCGATGACCTGCTCCGGGGTCATCTTGAGCTTCATCCGCATATGTATCGGCGAGGTGGCGATGAAGGTGTGGATGCGCGCGCGCTTGGCGCCCTTGACCGCTTCCGCAGCGGCGTCAATATCCCTGGGCAACGCGCGCGCCAGGGCGCACACCGTGCTGTCCTTCACCGCGTTGGCCACCGCCTGCACCGCCTCGAAATCGCCGGGACTGGCTACCGGAAACCCCGCCTCGATCACATCCACGCGCATGCGCTCCAAGGCCTTGGCGATGCGCACCTTTTCATCGCGCGTCATGGACGCGCCGGGGCTTTGCTCGCCGTCGCGCAAGGTGGTATCGAAAATGATTAATTTGTCGCTCATGTCTTAAGCTCCGCAATATATATTACACACGGCGTGCCACTTTGGACATGGCGCCGTGCTAAAAGTTTTTGGATTAGTGCGTAGTTATGTTCCCCTCGCCAGGGGTGGAGGTGTGGTCTGCCCGTCAGGGCAGCAGTCGCAGGGAGTTGAGAAGAAGTAAGGCGCGCAAGCCTACCTGCCCGGAAGGGGCCGATATGCAACTGGCACTGCGGTTTGCGTAAATCATGTTGATAAAACTATAAGGCTTATGCGATGAATTTTCAAGCACTGTTTATTTGAGCGAGTCGCGCAGCCTCGTCTTCTCCTTTTTTGCCGCCTGTTGCTTCTTGTAGAAGCCCATCACCACCATGCCCGGTCCGGACAGGGCGTAGAGAAAGAATACCGCGAACAGCACCCGCGGCGGGTCAATGGCGATCAGCACGAAAACCAGCATCATCGCCAGCACCGTGACAAAGCGCACCCGGCCCTTCAAATCCAGGTCCTTGAAACTGTAGTAATGGATGTTACTGACCATGAGGGCGCTCACCGCCAGCGTGATGATGAAGGCGGGGATTTTAGTGAGCGAGGTTGCCAGGCTGAGATCATGCCCCAGCCACACCATGCCCGCAATCACCGCCGCCGCCGCGGGGCTGGCGAGCCCTTTGAAATAGCGTTTGTCGGCGCTGCCCTGCTGCGTATTAAAGCGCGCCAGGCGCAGCGCAGCGCACGCCGCGTACACGAACGCCGCGAGCCAGCCGAAATTACCCAACTGCGACAAACTCCAACTGTAGATCACGAGTGCCGGCGCAAGGCCGAACGAGACCATGTCGGAGAGGCTGTCATATTCGGCGCCGAAATCGCTCTCGGTATGAGTCAGGCGCGCGATGCGCCCGTCTATGCCATCCATCAGCATGGCGACGAAAATCGCAACCGCCGCGGCCTCAAAGCGCCCGTTCATGGCGGCGACAATGGCGTAAAACCCGGCAAACAGCCCCGCCGTGGTGAACAGGTTGGGCAACAGATAGATGCCCCGGCGCCGTTTGGTGACGCGCGCGTCCTGCTCCGGCGGAGGCTGATCGTCAGCTATGGACATGAATGGCGCGCAAGGCTGGCTCAGTTTTTGGTTTTATCCACCAGGCGGTTGGCCTTGATCCAGGGCATCATGCTGCGCAGCTTTTCTCCTACCACTTCGATCTGGTGTTCGCGCGTGAGACGCCGGTTCGCCTTCACCACCGGCGCGCCGGCCTGGTGTTCCAGAGTGAACTCGCGCGCGAATTGGCCGGTTTGAATCTCATTCAGGATTTTCTTCATCTCGCGCTTGGTCTCGTCGGTGATAATGCGCGGGCCGCGCGTTATGTCGCCGTATTCAGCCGTGTTGGAGATCGAATAACGCATATCGGCGATGCCGCCCTCATACATCAGGTCCACGATGAGCTTTAACTCATGCAGACACTCGAAATAGGCCATCTCCGGCGCGTAACCGGCCTCGACCAGGGTTTCAAATCCGGCCTGCACCAGCGCCGTCGCGCCACCGCACAACACCGCCTGTTCGCCGAACAAATCGGTCTCGGTCTCCTCGCGGAAGTTGGTCTCGATGATGCCCGCGCGCCCCGCGCCGATGGCGCAGGCGTAAGACAGCGCGACCTCCTTGGCCTTGCCGGAGGCATCGTGATGGATGGCGATCAAGCTCGGCACGCCGCCGCCCTGTTTGTAGGTCGAGCGCACCAGATGGCCGGGGCCTTTGGGCGCAATCATGATGACGTCCAGATCCGCGCGCGGCTCAATCTGGCCGAAGTGGATGTTAAACCCGTGCGCGAAGGCCAGCGCCGCGCCCTGTTTGATATTGGGCGCGATGGTGTCGCAGTACAGCTTGGCCTGATGCTGGTCGGGGGCGAGGATCATCACCACGTCCGCGCCCTTGACCGCCTCCGGCACGTCCTTTACGGTGAGCTTGGCGTTCCTGGCCTTGGCCTCCGAGGGCGAGCCCGGGCGCAGGCCCACCACCACCTCAATGCCGGAATCCTGTAAATTATTGGCGTGCGCATGACCCTGCGAGCCGTAGCCGATAATGGCTACCTTTTTATTTTTGATGACCGAAAGATCAGCGTCTTTATCGTAATAGACTTTCATATATTTCCTATACTTATGTGATATAGTTAAAGTTACTTTCTATCCTACTCTAAGACTCTTCTCGCCGCGCGCGATGCCCGACACGCCGGAGCGCACCACTTCCACAATCGCCTTCTTGTCCAGCGCATGGATAAAGCCGTCGAGCTTTTCGCCTGTGCCGGTCAACTCTATCGTATAGCTGGTGTCGGTGACGTCAATGATGTGCCCGCGAAAGATATCGGTCAGGCGTTTCAGCTCATCGCGGCCACCGTCCACGGCGCGCACCTTCACCAGCATCAACTCGCGCTCTAGATGTTCGCCTTCGCTCAGATCCATCACCGCTACGACTTCAATCAGCTTGTTGAGCTGCTTGTTGATTTGTTCGATGACTGCATCTGAACCACTGGTGACGATGGTCATGCGCGACAGGGTGGCGTCTTCAGTGGGCGCTACGATGAGCGACTCGATGTTATAACCACGCGCCGAGAACAGCCCGGCCACGCGCGACAAAGCACCCGCTTCATTTTCCAGCAACAAGGAAATAATGTGGCGCATTATAAATCCTCCGCCATAATAATTTCAGACAAGCCCTTGCCCCCCAACACCATGGGAAACACGTTTTCGGTCTGGTCGGTGATGAAATCCATGAATACCAAGTCCTTCTTGCGCGCGAACGCTTCCTGCAGCGCCGATTCGACATCGGATGGCTTCTCCACGCACATCCCGACATGGCCGTAAGCTTCGGCCAGCTTCACAAAATCGGGCAGCGCATCGATATAGGATTCGGCTTCGCGATTCCCGTGTATGAACTCTTGCCACTGCCGCACCATGCCCAGATAACGATTATTCAGCATGATAATTTTGAGCGGCAAATGGTATTGCTTGCAGGTGGCTAGCTCCTGGATGCACATCTGGATACTGCCTTCACCGGTGACGCAGGCAACCGTGGCGTCGGGGTGGGCAAACTGTACGCCCATGGCGGCGGGCAAGCCAAAGCCCATGGTACCCAGGCCACCGGAATTGATCCAGCGGCGCGGTTTATCAAATTTGTAATACTGCGTAGCCCACATCTGGTGCTGGCCGACATCGGAGGTAACAAAGGCATCGCCCTTGGTCACTTCATACAGTTTTTCGATCACGAACTGCGGCTTGATAATTTCGGTGGAATTTTTGTACAGCAAGCAATTCCGGCTGCGCCACTGGTCAATTTGCTTCCACCAGTCAGCCACCTGCTTATCCGGCTTTTGCTTGCTGCTGCGCAATTCCGCCAGCATATCATCCAACACATGCGCCACATCGCCGACGATAGGCACGTCCACTTTCACCCGCTTGGAGATGGAGGTAGGGTCTATGTCTATGTGAATGATCGTGCGCTGCTGTTGATTAAAGTGGTCGACGTTTCCAACCACGCGATCATGAAAGCGCGCCCCCACGGCCAGCAACACATCGCAATGCTGTGTGGCCATGTTGGCCTCGTAATTGCCATGCATGCCCAGCATGCCGACGAATTGTTTATCCGTCCCCGGAAACCCCCCCAAGCCCATCTGGGTAAGGGTGCAAGGGAAGCCCAGCAAACGCACCAGTTCAGTCAATTGCCTGGAAGCATCCGACAGAATTACCCCACCGCCCGCATAAATCATCGGACGTTTGGCTTGCATCAATAATTGTATAGCCTGCTTGACCTGACCCAGATCGCCATGTTGTGCCGGATGATAAGAACGAATGGACACTTCGGACGGGTAATGAAACTCCGTCTTTGTATTTGACACATCCTTGGGAATATCCACCAGCACCGGGCCGGGGCGTCCGCTCCTGGCCAGATAAAACGCCTTCTTGATGGTGCTGGCCATTTGCGTGACATCCTTGACCAGGAAGTTGTGCTTCACGCAAGAGCGTGTGATGCCGATCGCATCCACTTCCTGAAAGGCATCTTCGCCGATGGCATAGGTCGGCACCTGGCCGCTGATAATTACCAATGGAGTAGAATCCATGTAGGCATTTGCGATGCCGGTAACCGCATTGGTTATGCCGGGACCGGAGGTAACCAGCACCACCCCCACCTTGCCGGTGGAAAGCGCATAGCCCTCGGCGGCATGTACTGCGCCCTGCTCGTGCCGCACCAGGATGTGCTTGACCTTATCCTGATTGAACAAGGCATCGTAAATAAACAAGTTGGCACCGCCGGGGTAGCCGAATATATATTCGACCCCCTCTTCTTCCAAACACTTGATGGTTATTTCTGCGCCCGTTAATTCCATACTCACCGCTCCTTAACGCCAGCCACCAACATTCATTCCAAGACGGAAAGCTAGTAAGCATAAACGATACGCGCGGGAACTGCAAAAGGCTGGTTTAACAGGTAAAATTTGTGGGAATTGACCCAAGGAGAGACCATGCCCTACCTCAAGCTACAAACCAACACCGCTGTGGATCACGCCAAGCGCGTAGGTCACGGTGCGCGCAGCACTCCGTGACACAGAGATTGTCAGGCAGCTTCGCAGCCTGACCTACGCCTGCCTTTTTAAACTGTGGTCACATCTCTCTTCTGCCGCTGAACGCGTAAGACAGCGTGCTGCCGTCCACGTATTCGAGTTCGCCGCCGACCGGCACGCCGTGGGCGATGCGCGTGGGCTTGATGCCACGCACGCGTACCAGTTCGCCGATATAGTGCGCGGTGGCTTCGCCTTCCACGGTGGGGTTGGTGGCGAGTATCACTTCCTTCACTCCGCCTGCGTCAAGCCGCGCGGCGAGCTTGTCCAGGCCGATTTCATTCGGGCCGATGCCGTCGAGCGGCGACAGGTGACCCATGAGCACGAAGTACAAACCCTTGTAGCCGGTGGCGCGTTCCACCGCGAGCACGTCGGGCGGGTTCTCCACCACGCACAGCAAACCGCGGTCGCGCCCCGGATCGCTGCAATGTCCGCACAGCTCGTCCTCGCACAGGGTGCGGCAGTCGGCGCAGTGCTGAACGCTGTCCACGGCGGCGGCGAGGGCGTGCGCCAGCGTGCGCGCGCCGGCGCGGTTGCGTTGCAGAAGATGGTACGCCATGCGCTGCGCGGACTTGGGGCCGACGCCGGGCAGACAGCGCAACGCCTCGATGAGCTGTTCGATAAGCGAGGACGTCATCACTTTAAAACGGCAGCTTGAAGCCTTCCGGCAGATTGATGCCGCCGGTCATGCCGGCGTATTTTTCCTTGACGGATAGTTCCACCTTGCGCACCGCGTCGTTCACCGCCGCGGCGATTAAATCCTCGATGATTTCCTTCTCCTCTTTAAGCAGATCAGGATCGAGAGTGATGCGCTTGACGTCATAACGTCCGGTCATGATTACGCGCACCATGCCGCCGCCGGATTCACCGGGGACTTCCAGGGCCACGAGATCTTCCTGCGCCTTGAGCAGATTGGCCTGCATCTGCTGCGCCTGTTTCATGAGACCGCCTAAACCGCCTTTCATCATTCTGCCTCGTTAATCAGTTAATCGAATCAAGTTTGGATCCACGCTGGTGTGAAACGTCTCGCACAGCGCTTGCACGTTGGGATCCGCCGTTACCGCCCGCACGGCGGCCTGCTGGCGTTCGCCAAGCATGCGTGACTGTTGTTGCGCGGGAGTTTCCTGCCCTGAGCCGCCCACCTTGATCACCAGCTTCAGCGGCGCGCCGTAATGCTGTTGCAGCGCCTGTTGCAGGCGTTCCTCCAGATTTTTGGTGTGCAGCTTGGCGTGCGCGCTGTCCAGGGCGAGATGCAGCGCCTCCCCTTCGCGCTTGCTTAAGGTGCAGTGCAGGGCGAGCTCGCGCGCCATGCCGCTGAGCTTCAACGTAGCGACGGTGTTAGCCCAGTCATTATTTTCCGCGCCGCCCGAACGTTCCGCGACGACGGCTTGCGCCTTGCCCGATGGCGCAGCGGCAGCCGCGCTTTTCACAGCAGGCATGGAGCCCGTCTCTTTCGCGCCACCGCCTTCGACTGGACGAAACGCCAGCATGCGCAGCAGCGTCATTTCAAAACCGCTGCGGATATCGGGCGCGAACGGCAGATCGCGCCGCCCGTTGACGCCGATCTGATAGTAAAGCTGCACGTCTTCCGGTGTCATGGCGTGGGCGAGCTTGAGCACCGCCTCACGATCTTCCTGGCTGTCATCCAGCGTCTGGGGCGCAACTTGCGCGAGCGCGGTACGTTGCAAGGTGCTGAGCATTTCCGCCAGCACGCCGGTAAAATCCAGCGCGTGCTCGGCGAGCCTTTGCGTACACGCAAGCAACGCCTGCGCGTCGGACGCGGCCAGCGCGTCGAGCAGTTCGATCACGTGCGTCTGCTCAATGCTGCCCAGCATGGTGCGCACTTCGCCGGCGCGTACGGCCCCCGCGCCGTAGGCGATGGCCTGATCGAGCAGGCTTAACGCATCGCGCAGGCTGCCGTCCGCCGCGCGCGCGAGGGCGGACAGCGCCGCTGGCTCGCTCTCGATTTTCTCCGCGGTGAGAATATCGGCAAGACGTTGTTTAATAAGCTCGACCGGCAAGCGCTTGAGATTAAATTGCAGGCAACGTGAGAGTATGGTGACCGGCAACTTCTGCGGATCGGTGGTGGCGAGCAAAAACTTCACGTGCGGCGGCGGCTCTTCCAGGGTCTTGAGCAGCGCGTTGAAGCTGTGCACGGAGAGCATGTGCACTTCGTCTATGAGATACACCTTGTAGCGCCCGCGCGTCGGCGCGTATTGTACGTTTTCCAGCAATTCGCGCGTGTCCTCCACCTTGGTGCGCGAAGCGGCGTCCACCTCGATCAAGTCCACGAAGCGCCCCTCGTCTATCTCACGGCACGCGCTGCACACGCCGCACGGGGTGGAGCTGACACCCTTCTCGCAATTGAGGGATTTGGCCAGCACGCGCGCCAGCGTGGTCTTGCCCACGCCGCGCGTGCCGGTAAACAGGAACGCGTGGTGCAGGCGGTCATTGTCGAGCGCGTTGATGAGCGCGCGCAGCACGTGTTCCTGCCCCACCACCTCGCCGAAGTTGCGCGGGCGCCATTTGCGCGCCAGTACCTGGTAACTCATGGAAGGGTAATTTGACTCTGACGACCGGATTGCATGACAGCGATTTTACCCCACCAAGGCGAGAATGTCGCATCGGCTATAGGAAGGAGGCGGCCTGCACCGGCCCGACCCCGGCACACGGACGCGATTGCTGCCGCTGCTCCCTTCCGGGTCTGACGGGGTTCACAACCTGCCGTTGCGGGAGACCGGCACAGACCACCATAAAATGGCGGAGAGGGCGGGATTCGAACCCGCGATACGGGGTTACCGTATACACGCTTTCCAGGCGTGCTCCTTCAGCCGCTCGGACACCTCTCCAAATTATTTTGCTTCAGTTTCGGCCATCCCTGGCCAGACCAGGGATTTTTTAAAGCGTGCAAGGGTAAACTAGATAGGCTATATCCGCAATGACCACGCGCGCCGCGCTGCCAATTCGTGCGCCGTGTGCTATACTGTTCTGTTGATATATTGACGTACAGCGGTTCGCGGTTCAGCCCGTTACCCAGCACCCTGCTTGATCGGCGTTACTCCATAAAATTCTGAATTTACAGGACATTATACTCCATGCACAACGGTACCACGCTTACTCAGTTCATCATTGAAGAGCAACGCCAGATCGGCGCAAGCGGCGATTTCAGCTCACTGCTCAACGATATCGTGACGGCCTGCAAGGTGATCTCCAACGCGGTGCATAAAGGCGCGCTGATCGGCGTCCAGGGCAGCGCGGGCAGCGAGAACGTGCAGGGTGAGACGCAAAAGAAACTGGATATCATCACCAACGAAATCTTCATCAAGTCCAATGAATGGGCGGGGCACCTGGCCGCGATGGGCTCGGAGGAGATGGACGACATCTACCTCATCCCGCGCCAGTACCCGAAGGGCAAATACCTGCTGGTGTTCGACCCGCTGGACGGCTCGTCCAACATTGACGTCAACATTTCCGTGGGCACCATCTTCTCGATTCTGCGTTCGCCCAAGGGGCTGTCGCAGGAACCGGTCACCGCGCGCGATTTTCTGCAACCCGGCACGCGCCAGGTGTGCGCCGGCTACGCGGTCTACGGCCCCTCCACCATGCTGGTGCTGACCAGCGGTCACGGCGTGAACGGCTTCACGCTGGATCAGAACATCGGCGAGTTCATCCTCACCCACCCCAAGATGCGCATTCCGGAAGATTGCACGGAGTTCGCCATCAATGCCTCGAATGAGCGTTTTTGGGAAGCGCCGGTACAGCGCTATGTGGACGAATGCCTGGCCGGTGCGGAAGGCCCGCGCAAGAAAAATTTCAACATGCGCTGGATCGCCTCGATGGTGGCCGAGGTGCATCGCATCCTGATCCGCGGCGGCGTGTTCATGTACCCCAAGGACACCAAAGACCCCGGCAAGGCGGGCAAGCTGCGCCTGATGTATGAAGCCAACCCAATGTCGTTCATCGTCGAGCAGGCGGGCGGCGTGAGCTCCACGGGGCGCGAGCGCATCATGGAAATAACGCCCGCGGACTTACATCAGCGCGTGCCGGTGATTCTGGGCTCGAAGAACGAAGTGAACCGCATTATTTCCTATCACGGCGAGTAACCCAAGGTAAGCGAGGGTGAGCCGCGAAGCGGCGAACGCCAGCACAGGGATGTGCTGGCAGGTGTCGAACAACCTCATTGAAGTAACGCCATGGAGGGCGCAAGTACAGTAATTAAAGGTTAAGGGGAGGTGTCCGAGCGGCGGCGTAGTCATAGATAGCGCCAGTCAGGGTATCTGCGCCGCATACATGCGCGCCTGAATCATCGCTGTTTTGCGCTCCAGCCAGGGCGTGTTGCGGTGCTTGTCGTAAAAGCGCGGCTTGGGCGTCATGGCGGCGAGACGCGCGGCCTGATAGGAGTTCAACGCGGCGGCGCTCACGCCGAAATAGTGCCGCGCGGCGGCCTCCGCGCCGAATACGCCATCGCCCCACTCGACCATATTCAGGTAAATTTCCAGGATCCGGCGCTTGCTCATCATCCGCTCCAGCATCAGCGTGATGACGGCCTCCTGCCCCTTGCGCAGCATGCTACGTTCGCCGGACAAAAATAGGTTTTTCGCCAACTGCTGGCTGATGGTCGAGCCGCCCGCCACCACTTTCCCCTTTTTTAGATTCTTCTCGTAGGCTTCCTGGATACCTTCCCAATCGAAGCCTTCGTGCTCGGTGAATTTGGCGTCTTCCGCCGCGATCATGGCGCGTTTCAAATGGATGGAGATGCGCTCATAGGGAATCCAGCGGTGCCTGAGCGAGGCAAAGGGATTCCGCTCTTGCGCGGCCTCAAGACGCCGCTCCATGAATGAGCTTTGCGCCGGATCATGATCCACCCAATACCAGATGTGCGCGAATATCCACATCTGGTACACGAGCACACCCGCGCACAGCAGCAGCACGGCGCGCCACAGCCAGCGCCAACCCGTTTTTACCCACGCTTGCACGAGCAAAAGGCGTCAGCAAAGAATTCTGTTACTTTATCTTCACAACGGAGGGAGTGGCGTCCTTGGCGCAGGTCTCCGGCGCCTTTTTGCCGGTTTGCAGGTAGTTGTATTCAATCAATTGCAATTTGCCGTCGCAGTTCTTGTCCAATTGCTCGAACACCTTGGTCAATGGCCGCCAAGCCTCCGCTTCCTTGGGGCTGATGGTCTTATCACGGTTGGCGTCCATCTGTTCAAACGGCGGCGCCGCCAAAGCAGGCGCAACCGAAGCGGCAAACAGGACTGCAAGGCAGGTGTTCAACAGGGATTTCTTCATGGTATCTCCTTCAGATATATTTTATGGCATGTATACGCCGGTGCATCAGGTTTTTTCCGGGGACGCGGACAAGCTCACTGTGATGACCCCGGTCAGGATGACCGCCATGCCCATGAGTTGCATTCCGGTCAGTGCTTCATCCAGCAACCACCGGCCGAGCAACACCGCGACGGCGGGATTCACGTAGGCGTAAGTGCCCAAGTGCGCCGGTACGACATTGTGCAGCAGCCAGATGTGGGACGCAAACCCCAGCGTGCCGAACACGATGAGATAGGTGAGCGCGCTCATGCCCTGCAAACTCCACACCCATGCGCCAGTCTCGCCACCGATCAGGCTGATGCCGCACAGGAACAAGCCACCGGTCAGCATCTGCATGGCGGCGGACATGAGCGGCGGCGTGGTCTGGGGTTGGCGCTTGCCGTAGATCGAACCCACCGACCAGAGCAGTGCCGCCAGCAAAATGCTCAGTTGACCGCCGAAGTGATCGAGTAAAAATGGTGCGCCATTGGGCAACAGCAGCAACGCCACGCCGAGAAACCCCAGGGACAGGCCGACACTGCCTGCCGGGTAAGCGCCTGACCTTGCGCGCCGAGCGTGCCGAAGCCGGCCAGCCACAACGCGGTGGTGGCCACCAGCAACGCCGCCTGATTGGAAGGCACCCACTGCTCGCCCACCACCACCAAACCGTTGCCGCCCGCGAGCAACAATATCCCCATGATGATAATCAAACGCCATTCACGCGGCGAATCCGGAAACGGTTGACCGCTCGCCCGCGCCAGCGCCCCCAACAGCAGGCCGGAAATGACAAAGCGCACGCCGGCGAACAACATACAGTGTTAAAAAGGCGAGCGCTATTTTGTAGCGCTGGCCCGAATCAAACATGAGAATTTCTTGGAATGCTTATATGGACTGGCGATGGCCGTCCGGCTTCCAACTGGGGGCGATGACGTTGGGCATGGCGGAACGCTTGAGCAGGCGCGCTGGAGTCAAGGCAAACTCGCCGTAGCGCCGGTTCACCTGATCCATGACGCGCTCCACCGCCTGTTGTTTTTGATCCGTGCGGCCGAATAAATCCTGCTGCCCGGCGGGTTGCGGAACGAGCGCGGTGACCTGCACCTGAAATACAGGCTGCTCGCGCCAGACTTGCCGCATCATGTCACAACAAAGCCGGTAAATGGCGCGGCCTTCATTATCGGCTGTGGCCATGGAAAACGTGCCGCCGATCCAGCCGTGCGCCACGCGCAGGCCGATGAAAAAACGCCGCGCGACAAGTTCGTGACGGCGCAGGCGCGCGCCCACTTTCTCGCTCATGTGCAGAAAATAGGTCAGCAGGACTTCCTTGTCGCGCGTGCCGGGCGGCGGCACCTTGCCGTGGCCGAGCGATTTCGGCGCGGCGACATCGGCACACACCTTGTCCGGGTCTGCGCCGCGGCACATGAGCCAGATGTGCCGCCCCATATTGCCGAAGCGCCGCGCCAGCACGCTCACCGGCAGCCGCGCCACGTCGCCGCAGGTGTGCGCGCCGTGCGCGGCGAGATAACCCCCGATGCCCTCGGCGACGCCGGACAACACCGTGACCGGCTCGTGTTCCAGACGCGCGCGCATCTCCCACGGAGGAATCACCACAAAGCCGTCGGGCTTCATGAGGTTGGCGGCGAACTTGGCGCTGCACTTGTCGCCACTGACCCCCACGGAACAAGACAGGCCGCTCACCGCCCGCACCTGATCCGCGACCATGCGCCCCATGCGTTCGGGCGTACCGTGCAGGCTTTGGCAGTGCGTCACATCGAGAAACGCCTCGTCCACCGAGAAGACTTCGATGTCCGGACTCACATCACACAGCGACGCCATGATGGCCGTCGAGACCCGCGCGTAAACTTCAGGCCGCGCGGGGCGTTGGATAACAGCGGGACATAACTTGCGTGCTTCTTTAAGACGCATGCCGGTATGCACACCGAACGCGCGCGCCTCATAGGAACAGGTGATGATGGTCGTGCCCTGCTCGCCATTGGTCACCGCAACCGGCTTGCCGCGCAGCTCGGGGAAATCGCGCTGCTCCACCGACGCGAAGAAGGCATTCATGTCCACATGAATGATGGCGCGCGGCCAGAAGCCAGTATGACCGTGCATCGTCGCCGCTAACCCGTGCGCGCCTCCAGGCGCTGCTTGTCCGGTTCCACGCCCTGGCTGCGCAGATAATCGTCGTAGCCGCCGCTGAAGTTGGCCACGCCTTGCGGCGTCAACTCGATGATGCGCGTGGCGAGCGACGAGACGAATTCGCGGTCGTGACTGACGAAAATCAAGGTGCCGGGATAGTTTTCCAGCGCGCCGTTGAGCGACTCGATGGATTCCATATCCAGGTGATTGGTGGGTTCGTCCATGACCAGCACATTGGGCTGTTGCAACATCAGTTTGCCGAACAGCATGCGCCCCTGTTCACCGCCGGAGATGATGTTGACTGACTTATTGATCTCATCCTGGGAAAACAGCAGCCGCCCCAGCACCGCGCGTACCGCCTGCTCATCGTCGCGCTCTTTCTTCCACTGGCTCATCCAGTTGAATAAATTCATGCCGATGGCAAAGTCGGCCGCATGATCTTGCGCGAAGTAGCCTATTTTCACATTCTCGGACCACTTGATCATGCCGCTGTCCGGCTTCAATTCACCCACCAGGGTACGCAGCAGGGTGGTCTTGCCGATGCCGTTGGGGCCGATCACGGCGACGCGCTCACCCGCCTCAATCATCAGATTGAGATTGCGGAACAACGGCGTTTCGCCATAGCCCTTGACAAGACGGCGCACTTCCAGCGCCAGACGATAGAGTTTTTTCTCCTGCTCGAAGCGGATAAACGGATTGGCGCGGCTCGACAGCTTCACTTCCGCCAGCTCAATCTTGTCTATCTGCCGCGCGCGCGAAGTGGCCTGCTTGGCCTTGGAGGCATTGGCGGAGAAGCGGCTGACGAAGGTCTGTAATTCGGCGATCTGCGCCTTTTTCTTGGCGTTGCCGGACAATAGCTGTTCGCGCACCAGCGTGGCGGCGGTCATGTATTCGTCGTAGTTACCCGGATAGACGCGCAGCTCGGCGTAATCCAGGTCGGCCATGTGCGTGCACACGCGATTCAGAAAGTGGCGGTCGTGAGAAATAATCACCATCGTGCTGTTGCGCGCGTTAAGCGTATCCTCCAGCCAGCGGATGGAGTTGATGTCGAGGTTATTGGTGGGCTCGTCCAGCAGCAGGATGTCCGGGTCGGCGAACAAGGCCTGCGCCAGCAGCACGCGCAGCTTCCAGCCCGGCGCCACCGCGCTCATCGGGCCATTATGCTGTTCCAGCGGGATACCGGCGCCCATCAGCAACTCACCGGCACGCGCCTCGGCGGTGTAGCCATCCAGTTCGGCGAACTCGTGTTCCAGATCAGCCGCCTGCATGCCGTCTTCCTCGCTCATTTCCGCGAGCGAGTAAATGCGGTCGCGCTCCTGCTTTACGCGCCACAGTCCGGTATGGCCCATGATGACCGTATCCAGCACCGTGTAATCCTCGAACGCGAACTGATCCTGGTGCAGCTTGCCGAGACGCTCGTTGGCGTCAACGGAGACGTTGCCCGACGTCGGCTCCAGGTCGCCGCCGAGGATTTTCATCAGCGTGGACTTGCCGCAACCGTTTGCGCCGATCAAACCGTAGCGGTTCCCGTTGCCGAATTTGACCGAGATATTCTCGAACAGGGGCTTGGCCCCGAACTGCATAGTAATATTGGCTGTAGAAATCAAGAGATTGTTCCAGAAAATGAAGTTACCAAGGAGAAGGTGAGGATGAGGGGGTGCCCTGCAATGGGTGTATTATCTCATAATTCATCCCCACACCGCGAACCGCCGGAGAACATCGGGCATGACCGCATGAGCAGAGTATTGAACGTAAGCTGAAACAGTGACTAAAAGTGCTACGGGAGCCTTCTAAGGCGAAACAGACCCTGGGTGTCACTATCGCTGGTGAAATACAGCGCGCCATCCGGCCCGATGGCCACACCCACGGGCCGCGCCCAGCGTTCACCGTCCTGCATCTGAAAACCGCTGACCAGATCATCCACCCGCTGCACCCGACCCTCCTTAAACCGCACGGCGACGATCTTCGGCGGACGCCGGGTGGACGCCGCACCGAAGAAATCGCCGCCGGGCTGAGTCCCCCATGAACCGCGCAGCGCCACGATGGCAGCGCCCTCAAGTGCCTTGTCCATCGCGCCTTGCGGCACAAAGATCACGCCCATCGGCGAATTGCGCGCCGGGAAGGTCGCCACCGGCGCCACCACAGCCTCAAGCGGCCGCGGCGGAGAGCGCTTGATGCAATCATCGCGCCGGATGCGCTGACCATCGTATTGAAACCAGGGCATGCCATGAAATGACCCGGCATCAATCCGGCTGAAATACTCCGGCGGCTGCTCATAGCCCAGATGATCGGGGCCGTTATTGCTCGCGTACAACACGCCGGTGTCCGGCTGCCAGGCAAACCCCACGGCGTTGCGCAGCCCCGAGGCATAAGTTTCCCAACGCGGCTCCGCGCCCCCCCTCGCTTCGCTCACCCCATCCCCCTCACGCAACACCAGGATGCCGCCCCGGCGATCTTCAAATGGATACGGCTTACCCAGATATTGATCGCTGCAGTTACCGCTGATGCCGAGGCTCGCGTACACCCGGCCATCCGGCCCAACACCCACAGTGCGGCTATTGTGCCCGCCACCGCCGGGCAAGGCCGCCAGCAGTTTCACCGCAGCGGGCGCAAGCTTTCTCTGACCGGGCTTATAAGGCGCGCGGTACACGCCATCGGTGCGGGCAATGAGGATTTCGTTGCTCCGGAACGCGACACTGTGCGGATAACCGCCCAGCGCGACCAAGACCTCCGGCGCGGTATAAGGCGGCGGCAGGCGGTACACGTTGCCGGACTTGGAGCCGATGAACAGATCGCCGTTGCCGGAAAAGGTTAACAAGCGCGGGCCATCCAACGCATCGGTCAAAAGCTCAAGCTGATAACCCTGCGGCACCCGCGCGCCCCGGCGCTCGCCGTCAAGGGTAACAGCCTGATCCTGATAGGTCAGCGCTTCAGTCGCCGCCTGCGCGAACGCCGCGGCACAACAGCAGAGAAATAAAAAGGCTGTTTTAAACACGAGGGGTTTCTCCGCTGGGGTTACCTTAATCAATAAACAGCATACTCCAACCCTTTTCATTTCAGTAGGTCGGATCAAGCGTAGCGGATCCGACGTACAATGTCGGGACCGGCGCTATGCGCCTTGACCCGACCTACTTGCCAAGTGTTGTATCTCGGCACGGCAACAACAAAAGTGACTCTATGGCCCTTAAAGCAACCATTTTCAAAGCCGAACTGCAAATCGCCGACATGGACCGTCACTACTACCACGACCATGCCCTCACCCTCGCCCGCCACTCATCGGAAACCGACGAGCGCATGATGGTGCGCTTATTGGCCTTTGCCCTGCACGCCCATGAGGCATTGGCATTTGGCAAAGGGCTGAGCGCCGACGACGAGCCCGATCTCTGGCAAAAGGATTTAACTGGCGTCATCGAAACCTGGATAGACGTAGGCCAACCCGACGAAAAACGCATCCGCAAAGCCTGCGGCCGCGCCAACCAGGTATTCATCTACACCTATGGCGGCCGCAGCGCCGACATCTGGTGGGAACAAAACAGCGGCAACCTCGAACGGATCAAAAATCTGACCGTGATGAACCTGCCACTGGACACCAGCCGAGCCTTAGCGAAGCTGGCGCGGCTCAAGATGCAGTTACATTGCACCGTTCAGGATGGACAGATTTGGCTGGCCGATAACGATGACCGGGTGCAGATCGAACTGGCGACGGTAAAAACCCCATCGGCCTCTCTTCGCTGACGCGGCCTCAAGGCGGCGGATGATAAAATGCCAAAAGGTAAGACGCGCCCCTTTTTTATTTCTCGAACGCACCTTGTAAATATGTCAATTTGGACATATACTTAGACCAATGAGTAGGCAGAGCAAGCCGTTGGTGTGGCTGCATGGCGAAGTCAAAACGCCACCTTTTTCCGCCGCCGCAAGAATTGAAGTGGGTGTTTTAATGCGACGCCTTCAAGAGGGTGCCAATATATCGCTGCCGCATGCAAGGCCAATACCCACCATCGGCCGCGGTTGTCATGAATTAAGAATCCCCGACGAAAATCGCACTTGGCGCATTGTGTACTACGTTGATACGGTAGCCATCGTCATTCTTGATGTGTTTGCCAAAACGACAAGCCAAACGCCTCAGACGGTAATTGACGTTTGCAAGGCGAGACTGAAACGCTATAAATCAATTTAGCATGAGGGTAAATGTCATGAGTACTGACAAATTAAAGCGTCTCCGAGCCGCTGGCTGGAAAGTCGGCAGCGCAGAGGATTTTCTGCAATTAAGTGATGAAGAGGCGCGGCTCGTCGCACTCAAGCTCGCGCTGATTAGCGCGGTAAAAAAATCGCGCATCAAACGTAAACTCTCGCAAACTGACCTTGCGCAACGCATGAAATCGAGTCAATCGCGCATTGCTAAAATTGAAGCGGGCGATTCTTCAGTTTCGCTAGATTTGATCGTACGTGCGCTCATCGCAAGCGGCGCAACAACGCGCGATATTCAGGCGGCGTTTACGTCAAAAGAACGGATGGCGGCCTAACTGTTGCAGCAGCAACGAATACCGCGTTTTGGCCACGCTCGACGCGCACCAACACCATGAAGCTCGGCATCATGCGCGAAGCTCGACTTGCATTACGCGACCGTAAGACGTCTTATCAAGGCGGTGGAAGATAAAATGTCATAAGGCAAGATGTGCCCCCTTTCCCCCACGTCAGGTGCGGGCATGGTTTTTCAGCCAGTCCGCAGGGCTTAAGCAAGTGATGGCCGCAGGGGAACGTCCAAGCATTTCCTTGTCCAGGGTAATCAGGGGAGCGCTCATGCGGCGCGCGAGGGCGACATAAAGGGCATCAGCGCCGCGCAGGAACAAGTTTTGTGCAATGGCCTCGGCACTCGATGCCAAGTCGGAGTCAACAGGATAAAGCTCAATTTCCAGGAGGGCGCGCATTTCGCGGATGACCCGCGCGGCGTAATCAGGATTGCGCGTCGGGCGGGAAAATGCGCCTGCTATTTCGACGAACAATGTCGCCGGAGAACATAAAGTGACGGGGTGGGCAACGGTTGCTTCGAGAAAATCCGCGCTGACCGAGTGCGCCGGCTCATTTTTCTTGAATGCCGCGACCAGAACGGATGCGTCAATAACAACGCGCATCGCGGTCTTCTTGAAGCTGCTGCAAGGCCGATTTTTTACTTTTCCAGGCAATTGCGTTTTGCTCGGCAAATTTTTCCAGCTTGGTGCGGAACGCCTTGGCGCGTGCCTGTTGCGGCTTGGCTGCAACCCCAGACGGCGCGCCTTTTAGTTCCCGCTCCACCGCCGCAGTCACCAACTGCTTCAGCGTCTGACCCCGCATCAAGGCGGCAGCCTTCACCGCACGGAATAGTTCATCGGGCATTTCAATAGTGGTTTTCATGTCATCTTTCCAACAAACGTTCAGGGTGCACAAGCATCATACCCATAAATATGGGTATGTATCAAGCCGCCAGCCTGGCCCCTTTTTACTTATCGGTAAATTTCGCGCCGGTTGCCGACCTGCACCACAAGGACGCGCAAAGCGCCATCCTGAATGTCGCAAATCACCCGGCAATCGCCCACCCGGTAACGCCAGAAGCCGCCCAGCGGGCCAGTCAATGCTTTGCCTGTGCTGCGTGGGTTTTCCAGCCCGGCGATACGCTCGTCCATGAAATCAACGATGCGCCGTGCCGTCTGCTTGTCGAGCTTGCGTAGCTGCCCCTTGGCCGTCTCGGCGTAATCAATCGTCCAGGCCAAGGGCTGCTCTCACGTCTGCGGCGGAATGCACCTGTTCTTGCCCCTTGCGGACACGCTCCAGCACATCAGCAGCAAGGTAGTAGTCCTCCATTTCCTCGATGCCCTGCTCGATGATTTCGCGCAGGTAGTACGCCTTTGTGCGCCCGGTATGGGATGCGAGGTAGGCTAGCCTTTGCTCGATTTCAGGAGCGAGGCGAATCGAAGTTGCCATGTCAGAGCCTCCAATTAAATACGTGTATTCACTGTATCACAACACCGTTGTCTTGACCAGCCGGTGCTGCCTCGCGCCGGTTCTATGACCTCGCGCGCTGCACGCTGCTTTTAGAGCTTGCGGCGCGCCCGCGGCAAACCCACCACCCCGGCGAAGTGCTGCGGAAAGACGTGCTACCCGCCTTGGGCATCACCCAAACGGAATTTGCCAGCCGGCTGGGGGTATCGCGCCTCACCGTGTCGGAACTGCTGCACGAAAAGCGCGCCCTATCCCCGGATATGGCGGTACGCCTGGGCAAGCTGCTCAACACCACCCCGGAAAGCTGGCTGAGAATGCAATACGCCGTGGACTTGTGGGAGTTGACCCACGGCGAGAACGCCAAACGGTATCGAGGCATCAAGCCGCTGGAAATGGCGGCCTAAGTTTCGCCAAGTGATAAAGGGTTGCGTCCACTTTGTTTAGCTCCGCGGTCATCAACAAGCGCGCTGGCGGCATGGGTTTGATCTCCGGACGCAAGGCGTTCCAGAGGCCGCTGAAGGATGGCGCTGAGTTGCTGCACGCGATAACAGGATGTGTACCTGGAAAAGGTCGTGACCGTCGCGTGACGGGCGTAGCGCGTGCAGCGTGGATACTTCCAAGGCGGAACACTTTTTCTTAGAATAGCCGTCCAGATGTGCTAAACTTAGCACGTAAGCGGCTGACATATTGCCGAATGCAGGTCAGATCGTAAACCGATCTCTTAGGAAGGAGCCAAGCTATGCCACAGGTCGCCAGAGCCGAAGCCCTCATGCCCTCACAAATCAAGTTCCATTTCGATCCAGAAAAAGCCGTAGAGGTGATTCTCTACATCGCTAATCGTGTTGCCGATACGGGCTTTCACCGCATTTCCAAAATTCTTTATTTCTCCGACCGGGATCATTTGGCGAAGTACGGGCGCTTCATCTGTGGCGACAGTTATGTCGCCATGAAGCATGGCCCAGTCCCGAGCGGTACTTACGATATCCTCAAGCACGTACGCGGTGATGGTTTACCGTGCCTTGTTCCCCATGCCGCTGAATCCTTCAGCGTCGAAAACGGCAACAGAGTTATTCCACTCAAAGACGCTGACCTCGGCGTGCTGAGCGACTCTGAAAGAGAATGCCTGGATGCGGCGATTACCAAGTATGGAAAAATGCCGTTCAAGAAACTCACCGAACTGAGTCACGACAGGGCGTGGAATTCGGCCGATGAGAACGAGTTCATCGAGGTAGAACAGATCGTCGCCACGCTACCAGACACCAAGCATTTGCTGGAACATCTCGCCAATCCCTACCCCGATTAAGCCGACGTGCAAGTCTGGGATCGTCTTCCACCAGAGGAGCAGCGCAAATACATCAGCGCACGTCTGACACCCGGCCGGGTGCTACTGCTTTACTGCGACTTCACAATACCGCCGAAGGACAAGTTTCTCGTCCTTGCCTGCATCGAACCGGAACCGTTGTTTCTGGTCATTAACTCCCAACTATCCGAGTTCATACGAAAACGGGAATGGTTGCTTCAATGCCAAGTCAGCATCAAACATGAAGACCATCCATTTCTTAAACACCATTCCTACATAGACTGTACGAGCGCCCACAAAGTCACATCGCGTGACATCTATGAACAACTCGAAAAGGACATCAAAAAGGTAAAAGACGAAATCAGCAAAGACACCCGCGATCAGATTCGCGCCGCCGTTAAATTCTCGAAGACACTGCCTGCCAGACACAAATTAGACATCCTGGCTGCGTTAGGTCAAAACACCTGATGCACAGGCGGTGCGCACCGCGGTCATCAACAAGCGCGCGGACGGTATGGGGTTGATCTCAGGACGCAAGGCGTTCCAGGGGCCGCTGAAGGGTGGCGTTGAACTGCTGCACGCGATACAGGATGTGTATTTTGAACAAGCGGTCACCATCGCGTGATGCATGCAGGGCCGTAGCGCCGAATGGTTAACTTCCACATTCGGCGCAATGCCATTCGGTTATTGCGCCTACCGCGCTGCTGCACGAAAAGCGCGCCCTACCCCGGAAAGCTGGCTGAGAATGCAATACGCCGTGGACTTGTGGGAGTTGACCCACGGCGAGAACGCCAAACGGTATCGAGGCATCAAGCCGCTGGAAATGGCGGCCTAAGTTTCGCCAAGTGATAAAGGGTTGCGTCCACTTTGGTCGAGGCGGTGGCATTCCAAAGAAAGGGTTGCGTCACCTTTGTGTGTGGGTAGAATCGAGCAGCAAAAGCCGGATATTTTTTTGGCAGGTCTGCTTGACAGATATAAAGTATAGGCCTGACCGCGATGATCGGCCTGAGAACAAAATTAAACTACTAAAATATCAGTATTGATTAACATTGTTCCAATTATGAGTGTTGCAAATTGCACTTTATAGTGGACCCCGAATTTGAGACAGTAGTTTAAGCTGTAGTCCGATGAAGAAGGAGTCGGGCGATGAGCGGAACGAAGCGAAAAGTATTTGGGGCGGAATTCAAGGCCAAGGTGGGCCTGGAAGCGATCCATGGGGTCAAGACACTCAACCAGATCGCGCAGGAGCACGGCGTGCATCCGGTGCAGGTAGGCCAGTGGAAGAAAGAGATATTGGAACGCGCTGGCAGCCTGTTTGAAGGCAAGCGCGGCCCCAAGGCGGTGAACGAGCACAGCGAGCCAGAGCGGCTCTACGGCGAGATCGGCCGGTTGAAGATGGAGTTGGACTGGCTCAAAAAAAAGTCCGGGTTGGGCCAGTAGCAAGCAGGCGCGCATGGATCGAGCCTGAAGCGGTAATGCCGATGGTACGGCAGTGTGAGCTGGCGGGTGTCTCCCGCGCCACGGTGTATGCGCAGCGTGTAACCCAGCCGATAATCGAACAGGACTTGGAGTTGCTGCGCCTGATCGACGAACAGTACACCCGCCGCCCGTTTTACGGCAGCCGGAAAATGGTCTCGTTCCTGAGGGTGCAAGGCCTCCGGGTCAACCGCAAGCGTGTGCAGCGGCTGATGCGCATCCTGGGCTTGGCGGGCACGGCGCCGGGGCCGGACACCAGCCGCCCGCACCCGCGGCACAAGGTCTATCCGTACCTGTTGCGCGGCGTGGCGGTGACGAGACCGAACCAGGTGTGGAGCACCGACATCACCTACATCCGGCTGACGCATGGCTTCGTCTACTTGGTGGCGGTGATCGACTGGTACAGCAGAAAAGTATTGAGCTGGAGAATCAGCAACACGCTGGACACGGCGTTCTGTGTAGACTGTTTGGAAGAAGCATTACAGCGGTATGGCAATCCTGAGATATTCAATACCGATCAGGGCTGCCAGTTCACCAGTGAGAGCTTCACTGGTGTGCTCAAAGCCAACGGCATCGCCATCAGCATGGACGGACGCGGGCGGGCACTGGACAACATCTTTGTGGAACGGCTATGGCGCAGCGTGAAATACGAAGACGTATATTTGAAAGGCTACGCCAACCCGATGGAATTGATGATCGGACTGACGGAATACTTTGTGTTTTACAATGGCGAAAGACCGCACCAGTCGTTAGGCAACCGTACACCGGCAGAGGTATACGCGACGGCCAGCGGGGGCGGCGCAAGGATCGTAGACAAGTTCAGCAAGAATGGGGCAGCGCCATGCGGCTGCGAGCAGGACGGACAGACCAGCTTAAACTAGACTGATTTCTGTCTTGACGGATGGGTCCACTGTAAGCGGTCCTGCGTCAACTGAATATCTCTTTGCTGGTTCTTCTTGCTGCCACCGCCTAGAAGAATGACCAATGCATTACCCACCTGACCGAAATAAATCCGGTAGCCCGGGCCAAAATCAATTTTGTATTCGGAGATTCCCTTCGCCAAGTGTTTGGCATTTTAGAAGTTGCCCTGCTCCATCCGATAGAGTCCTGTAGCCACCTTCGCTGCGGCCACTGGATCAAGCCGACTAAACCAGCGACTGAACGGTGACTTACCGTCCGGCTCCAAGTATTCGCTAACCTGTCGTAGCGTTATGTCCATATGGTAACTTATAAGTTACTTTTGTCAATACGCGGAAGGGGGATTGATGAATCAGTAGCGTAGCGATACGCGCCATAGACAATCATCGCATCGCCGAGTGATAACATGCTTTCCGCGCGGCAAGTTGAGGGCCGCCCCATGCTCATGCCTGCCTCACCCCTTCCAGAAAATCCTTTAACGATAGCATCCGGACTCCCCGATAGACGTCCAACCGCAGCATCGCCTGATCCCCTGTTACGATCACGTCCGCCTTTCCGGTAACAGCGCACTCGAGAATCCGGTTGTCTGGCTCATCGTGCAGTATCTTGAGCCGGCGACGGGGTGTTACGACCTCTGCGAGTTCTGACAGGTATACCGCTGTACGCGCCAGTTGCTCCAGATTGCGGTCAAATTTGCGCGCCAGGACATTGAGTACTTCGTGGATGATATCCTTGGAAATAGTCAGATGCACATCGCCTTCGATCACCCTGAGGATGGCCGCCTCCGCCCGGCCACCCGGGATGGCAAATGCTGAAATGAAAATATTGGTGTCGAAGACCGCCCTCACTTGCGGAGGTAACGCTCCAGGTCCTTCTCTGTAAGAAGGCCCTTTTCCTTGGCCTTGCGACTCCAGTAGCCCTGAATGCCGCGCAGGTCGGCTTTAAGCCGTGACGCGCGTGCAGCCCGCAGCGCGTCCTGCACCACGGCGCTCAGGGTTTTGCCCTCAGCGCGAGCAATGGCCTCTGCTTCTTTGGCAAGCTCGGGCGAAAGCGAGATAGTCTTTTTGACGGCGGTTCCCATAGACGGCCTCACATCAGATAGTATGAATAAATCATACCAGCATGGGTTGGCCTGTCAAGCAGACACCAAGATGGCGGAGAGGGTGGGATTCGAACCCACGTGGCGGGATGAACCGCCCATCCGATTTCGAGTCGGCGCCGTTATGACCGCTTCGGTACCTCTCCGGGGAAATTTTGACAACGCCGTGGCGGTGCGCAACGGCTATTTTAACTTAAATAAGGCGACCCGTCCTTTCAGCCATTAAGCAATTGGCGCACCAGGGGGATGGTCAGTTTGCGCTGCGCGGCGAGGGAGGCGATATCGAGGCGTTGCAGGAATTCAAGCAGCCCTGACAAATCGCGTGTTGAGCGCGCAAGCAGAAAACGTCCCACCTCATCTGGCAGTTCAATACCCCGATTGCGCGCGCGCTGTTGTAGGGCGGCCAGCTTGTCCGCATCCTGCAAGGGGTGCAGTTGCAGCACCAGCCCCCATGAGAGCCGGGAGGCCAAATCGGGCAACATGACCGGCAATACCGCTGGCGCCGTAGCGGCGGCCATGATCAGGCGCGCGCCGCTGTCGCGCACGCGGTTGTACAAATGGAACAGCGCCCTCTCCCACTCCGGATGACCGGCGATGGCTTGCACGTCATCCAGACAAATCAGCGCAAGCTGCTCCAGTCCATCAAAAACCGTAGTGGAAAGTTCCCTTATCTGAGCCAGAGGAAGATAGGCTGACTGTAACTCCTGTTGTGCCGCCGCCTGGCAAACGGCTTGCAGCAAATGAGTTTTGCCCGATGCGGGCGCTCCCCATAAATAAATCAGCGGCTGCGCGGCGTCTTGCAGCGCCGCCATGACCTCGTGATTGCCGCCTGGGATAAAATTGGCAAGGCTCGCGCTGTCGTTAAGCGTGACTTGCAGTGGCAACTGAGTCATCGGCCGTCACCCCGGTCACTCACGCGGCGTGCGGTCGTAGAGGTGGCTGTCGAGATAGTGTTGGCGCAGGTGGCGCAGCAGCACCACGATGACCGCCGCGGCCGGCAAGGCGAGCAGTATGCCGAGGAAGCCGAACAACTGGCCGCCCGCCATCACCGCGAAAATCACCGCCACGGGATGCAGGCCGACGCGTTTGCCGATCAGATGCGGCGTGAGCCAGAAACTTTCGATCAACTGGCCGGCGCCGAATACCGCCAGTACCGGCAGCAAATACAGCAGGTCCTGAAACTGCACCAGTGCGGCGATACTTGCCAACACGATGCCGATGGCGAACCCAAGATACGGCACAAAGCTCAGCAGGCCCGCGATCAGGCCGATGAGCAGCGCCAGGTCCAATCCCATGATCCATAAGCCCGCGGTGTAAAGAACGCAGAGCGCCAGCATGACCAGTAATTGTCCACGCAGAAATGCGCCCAGCACGTCATCGCTTTCCCGCGCGAGCTTCGTCACCGTCGGCTCGACGTGGCGCGGCAGCATCTCATGGATATGCTTGAGCAGCACATTCCAGTCGCGCAGCAGGTAAAACGTGACCAGGGGAATCAGTATCAGATTCACCAGCCAGGATAAGAATGCGAGCCCGGAGTCCGTGACCTCGCCCATCACGCTCGCGGCCAGGCCGCCCGCCTGTTGCCAGTGCGCGCGCAGGATTTCCTGCAAAGCGCTGATATCAAGCCCGATTTCTTCGATGCCCAGGCGCGCGCGCAGCCAGGGCAGCGCCGTCTCCTGCAGCCAGGCGAAATAGCCGGGCAGTTTACCGATGAAGGTGGCGATTTGCCGTTCCAGCAGCGGGACCAGGATGACCAGTGTCACCAGCACGATCAGCAGGATCAGGCCGAACACCAGGGTGGCGGAGAGCGAGCGCGACAGTTTGCGCGCCTCCAGACGGTTCACCAGCGGGTTGCCGAGGTAGGCGAACAGAGCGGCGGCGAGAAACGGGGTGAGTACCGGGGCAAGCAGATACATGAGCAGCGCGCCGCCCGCGAGCGCGGCCAATGACAGCCACGCCTTAGTCACGCCGCTCCTGTGTGTTCACTTGCTGTACGCGCGTAATCCAGCTCCAGACGTAATCCAGCCAGCTCCAGAGGGTGGATACGAGTACCAGGTAAACCAAGCCGACGATGCTCCACTCCGGCAGCGGCAAGATGCTGAGTTTCAGCATCACGACCAACACTAGGCTGATCTGTAAAACGGTATTGACCTTGCTGATCCGGGTCGGCGCCAGGTCAAAGCGCCGGACGGTGAAATGGTAAACCAGCGCACCGCCGATAATCATCAGGTCGCGCCCCAGCACCACCGCCACCAGCCAGCCCGGCAGCAGATCGAGCCAGGCCAGCGTGACATAAGCGGAGACTAGCAATATTTTATCGGCCAGCGGGTCGAGGATGGATCCCAGCCGGCTCTTCCAGCCGTGACGTTTGGCCAGATAGCCATCCAGGGCGTCACTTAGCCCCGCCACGCCAAACAGCAGCAACGCGGTAAAATAGCGCCCATCCAGCAACGCCATGATGAAAAACGGCACCAGCGCGATGCGCACCAGGCTGATAATATTGGGAAGGTTGTTTTTGTCCATGAACACTCCCGTATTTTAGCAGGGTTTGGCCGCCTACTGCGCGCGGTTTGAAGGACGTTTTATTAACCAATACCCCGCACTCTTGGAGCGGCCCCGGCAATGGGGTTCCCAAAGGGGAGTGGCGCCAGCTCGCCCCTTTGGTCGCCCGCGCGGATTCATTCCGCGCGGTGCGAAATCTAATAGCATTTGCAGTCTGTGCGCGGGCCCGATAACATAGCCTTCTTATCTAGCGCATACCGTGTCCAACCCCCCTTCCAAAACCCCTCTGCGCTATCAGGATGCCGGTGTCAGCATAGACGCCGGCAATGCGCTGGTCGAGCGCATCAAGCCCATCGCGGCGCGCACCGCCCGCCCCGGCCTGCTGGCGGGCATCGGTGGTTTCGGCGCGCTGTTCGAGATTCCGCCCGGTCGCTACCGTGAACCGGTGCTGGTGTCGAGCACTGACGGCGTGGGCACCAAGCTCAGGCTCGCCATCGAAATGGGCCGCCACGACACCATCGGCATTGATCTGGTGGCGATGTGCGTGAACGACGTGATCGTGCAGGGTGCCGAACCCCTGTTCTTTCTCGACTACTACGCCACCGGCAAGCTCAGCGTGGAGGTGGCCGCGCAGGTCATCCAGGGCATCGGCGCGGGCTGCGAGCTGGCCGGCGCGGCGCTGGTGGGCGGCGAAACCGCCGAGATGCCCGGCATGTACGCGGGCGGCGATTACGATCTCGCCGGTTTCTGCGTGGGCGTGGTGGAAAAATCACGCATCCTGGACGGCTGTAAAGTGGCGCCGGGCGATGTACTGCTGGGACTCGCCTCCAGCGGCCCGCATTCCAACGGCTATTCGCTGATACGCAAAATCATCGAGGTCACCCGCAGCGATCTCAACCAGCCGTTTGACGGCAGCACCCTGGGCGCAACGCTGCTCACGCCGACGCGCATTTACGTAAAGCCGCTGTTAAAGCTCCTTAATGAGATTGAAATTCACGCCTTGGCGCACATCACCGGCGGCGGTCTTCTGGAAAACATCCCGCGCGTGCTGCCGGAAAACACCCGCGCGGTACTCGACCACAACGCCTGGCCCACCCCGCCTGTCTTTGATTGGCTACAGCGGCAAGGCCAGGTGAGCGATACGGAAATGTACCGCACCTTCAACTGCGGTGTCGGCATGGTGGTGTGCGTTGCGGAACAGCATGCCGCCGCCACGCAGAGCCTGCTTCAGGCCCAGGGCGAAACCGTGTGGCGCATCGGACATGTCGAGACGCGCGTGGATCAGAACACGGCGCAGGTACTCATCAAGCCCCGCTCATGAAGCCGGGCGGCGCTGCGCGCAAGCTCCCCGTTGTCATACTCCTCTCCGGGCGCGGCAGCAACCTGCGCGCCATCGCCGAGGCGGCGCGCGGCGATCTGCCCATCGAGATACGCGCCGTCATCAGCAACCGTCCCGATGCGCCGGGTCTGGTTTATGCGCGTGAGTCCGGCCTCCCAACCGAGGTGCTGAGTCACACGCAATTTACAGACCGCGCGGCCTACGACAACGCACTACAGAAATTGATAGACCGTCATGCGCCGGAACTGGTGCTGCTCGCCGGTTTCATGCGCGTGCTTACACCGCAATTTGTCGCGCACTACAAAGGACGCATGCTGAACATCCACCCTTCCCTGCTCCCCGCCTTTCCCGGCCTGCGCACCGCGCAGCGCGCGCTGGAGGCGGGCGCGAGTGAACATGGCGCGAGTGTGCATTTTGTCACTGAAGAGGTGGACGGCGGCCCGGTGGTGTTACAGGCCAAGGTTCCGGTATTGCCGGGGGATACAGCGGAAACCTTGAATGCGCGCGCACTGGAACAGGAACACCGCATTTACCCGCAAGCGATAGGCTGGTTCGCCGAGGGCCGGCTGAAATTGGTCACCGACGACGCACAGGGACGTGCTAGTGTCGCGGGAGGCAGGACGCCGGGAGCGACTAATGACGGCACCTATGCCGCGCTGGATGGTCAAAGACTCAAGCCATGATAAAAAATATTTTCATCACACTGCTATTCCTGTGCGTTGCGCCAGTCTGGGCCGCGCCGGCGCCCAAACCCTTTACCGCGTATTACACGGTGACGGTGGGCAACATCCACGCAGGCGAAATCCGCCGCTCGCTGAGCGTCACGGAACAGGGGCAGTTTGTGTTTGAATCCGAAACCAAAAGCGGCGGACTGGCCGCGCTGTTTGTAAAAGATCACATCATCGAACGCAGCGTGTGGCGCTATAACAACCGGATACCGCAACCGCTGCACTTTCAATATCAAAAAACCGGCGGCAAAAAGGAACGCAAATACGCGCTCAGCTTCGACTGGAACACAGGCGTGGTGAAGGACGAATCAACCGCCGATCCGTGGCAGGCCCGGCTTGATAAAGGCGCGCAAGACCGGCTGCTCTATCAACTCACCCTGATGTACGACCTGCAAAACGGCCGCACCGAGTTTGACTATCCGCTAGTGGACGGTCACAAGCTCAAGAATTACCGCTTCCAGAAAGTGGCGGAGGAAATGATTGAGACTCCGCTGGGCTCGCTCAAAACCGTCAAGCTTTCCCGTATTCTGGAATCGGACGATAAGACCGTGACACTCTGGTGCGCCCCCAGCCTGGATTACCTGCCGGTGCGTATCGAGCAAAACGAAAAAGACGGCAACCGCTTCAGCGCCACCATCCGCGCCGTGGAAGGCCTGCCCACTGCGCGCTAATCAAAATGAATCCCTTAAATCGTACTTACAGCAACGTAAATCCCGCCGCGTCCCTGGCGCGTTTATCAAATGAGCCTGTTTCAGTACAACCGTGTGCAACATTACGCTGCCCAATGAAGCAGTCCGTAAACCCTGCTCCGGATCGGCGGTAGTCGTTCAGGGCCGCTTGCGCGATGTCGGCGTTTTCCACCTCAATTTCATGCGTCGATAACAGCCGTTCGAGCATGATAATAATCGCCTCCTTGCCATAGCCATAAGCGGACTCCAAGACCCAAACGGTCTCGCAAAGCACGATGCAATTGACATGGATCGTGGCCGATTTGATATAGCGCTTGGCTTTTGTGGCCTGGGCCTCGTCATCAGCGACGAGGTAACGAATGAGGACGTTGGTATCAACCCCCTTCATGGCTTCTTGAACCGCCGGCGGATCGCCTCATCCATATCCTTAACCGAGACGGGCTTCTTTCCTGCGCGATGGAGCAGACCATAGAGTTCGGAAACATGATATTTTGCCGCTTCCAAAACCACCTGGCCGGTGTCCGCAACCCGAAACCTAAGCTTATCGCCGAGCTTCAACTTTAAACGTGCGCGAATATCGCGTGGTATGGTGATTTGGCCTTTGGAGGTGAGACGAGCTTCGGACATAATTAGCAACCCAATAAGTAATGAAAATCCTTATTCATTGTAAGGAGATGGTTGAGGTTTGTCAACAGATCGTTAGCACTGCCGTGGTACGTCAATAACCGTCTTGTGCCTGCGCAAGCCCCAGGCAGGGGCTGGAGCTTACCCCGCTGAGTTAATCAAACGGATGGCGCAGGATGATGGTCTGGGCGCGGTCGGGGCCGGTGGAGACGATGTCTATCGGGGTTTCGCTGATCTCTTCGATGCGCTTTAGATAGGCGCGCGCGTTGGCGGGGAGTTTTTTGTAATCGGTGATGCCTACGGTGGAGTCCTGCCAGCCCGGCATCTCGATATAAATCGGTTCGCAATCGGCATACGCCTCCGCGCCCACCGGCGGCGTAAGCCGCTCCACGCCGTTGCAGCGGTAACCCACGCACATGCTGAGGGTGTCGAGGCCGTCGAGCACGTCGAGTTTGGTGATGCACAAACCGGATACGCTGTTGATGCGGGTGGCGCGGCGCAGGGCGACCGCGTCGAACCAGCCGCAGCGGCGCGCGCGCCCGGTGGTGGAGCCGAATTCGTTGCCGCGTTTGGAGAGGTGCGCGCCCATCTCATCGAACAGTTCGGTCGGGAACGGCCCGGAGCCGACGCGCGTGGTGTAGGCCTTGGTGATGCCCAGAATATAATCGAAGCACGCTGGGCCCACGCCGCTGCCGGTGGCGGCGCCGCCCGCGGTGGTGTTGGACGAGGTGACGTAAGGGTAGGTGCCGTGATCCACGTCAAGCAGCGCGCCTTGCGCGCCTTCGAACAAGATGCTCGCGCCGTTTTTCTGATATTGATACAACAGTTCCGGCACGTCGGCGATGAGCGGCTCCAGCAGCGCCTTCCAGGACAGGGCTTCGTCCAATACCTGCTGGAACGACACCGCCTCCACGCGATAATAATTTTGCAACACGAAGTTGTGGTAGTCGAGCACTTCGCCCAGCTTGGCGGCGAAACGCTCGCGGTGCAGCAGATCGCCCACGCGTAGCGCGCGCCGCGCGATCTTGTCTTCATAGGCCGGGCCGATGCCGCGCCCGGTGGTGCCGATGGCCGCGCTGCCGCGCGCCTTTTCGCGCGCCTGGTCGAGCACGATGTGGTATTGCAGGATCAGCGGGCAGGCCTCGCTGATTTTCAAACGCTCGCGCGCCGGTATGCCCTTCTGCTCCAGCATGGTGATTTCTTCCAGCAGCGCCTTGGGCGAAAGCACCACGCCGTTGCCGATCAGACATTGCACACCATCGCGCAGAATGCCGGAGGGGATGAGATGCAGCACGGTTTTTTCACCGCCGATGACGAGAGTGTGTCCGGCGTTGTGTCCGCCCTGGAAACGCACCACGGCGGAGGCGCGGTCTGTGAGCAAATCCACCACCTTGCCCTTGCCCTCATCACCCCACTGGGTGCCGATGATGACGACGTTCTTACCCATTCAGTTCCCTGCCGCCGTCACAACCCACACGCCGTTTTGGTTCACCAGCGCGCGGTCGCACTGCATTTCGCGCGCGCCACCGTTTTGGCCGGGCAGCGCCATGACCACGCGCTCACCCTGCGCGCGCAGTTCTGAAATTTTCGCTTGCAGCGCGGCATCCTCCAACGCCGGGGCGTAAATCCCGCGCACAGTTGCGAGTGTCGCGGGCAGGAGGCTGAGCAGGGTTTTGATATCGGTGCTGAAGCCGGTGGCGGGACGCGCGCGGCCAAACACCTTGCCCACGTCGTCATAGCGCCCGCCTTGCGCGATGGCCTGGCCGTGTCCGGGCACGAAGGCGGCGAACACCATGCCGGTGTGATAGCCGTAGCCGCGCAACTCGGCCAGATCAAAGTACAACGGCACCTGCCCAAAACGCTGGCGCGCGGCTTGCGCGATTACCTTGAGCTTGGCGAGCGCGTCACCGACCGCTGGCGGCGCGCCGCGCAGACGCTGTTCCGCCTCGGCCAGGACTTCGGCGCCGCCGTTCAACTCCGCCAGGCACAGCAGGCGCGCAAGCTGTTTTTTATCGAGCTTGAGCCGCGTGAGCAATTCTTCGATCTCAGGCAGCGCCTTGCGCTGCAGGGCGTCAAACAGTTCCGACTCCTGATCCGCGCTGAGCCCGGCGTCCTTTGCCAGCGCGCGGAAGATGCCCACGTGACCCAGGTCCACATGAAAGTCTTTAATGCCGGTGACACGCAGCGTTTCCACCATCAGCGCAAGCACCTCGACATCGCTCTCGATACCGGCGTGACCGAACAGCTCCGCGCCCGCCTGCAAGGGGTTGCGCGTGCGCGCGAAGCCATCCGGCCGCGTGTGCAGCACGCCGCCGAAATAGCACAAGCGCGTGGGTACGTTGCGTTTCAGGTAATGCGCGTCTATGCGCGCCACCTGCGGCGTCATGTCGGCGCTCACCCCCATCAGGCGTCCGCTGAGCGGATCGGTGAGTTTGAAGGTTTTCAGATCGAGGTCATTGCCGGTGCCGGTGAGCAGCGCCTCCAGATATTCGACCAGCGGCGGCACGACCAGCTCGTAACCCCAACACTGGAACAAATCCAGCACGCGGCGGCGCAATTGCTCCAGGCGCTCCGCCTGCGGCGGCAGCACCTCTTCAATGCCTTCGGGCAGCAGCCAGCGGTCGTGAGTGGACATGGGGGAATAAAGTTATCAGTGCACGATATAGAGCAAGGTTAGACCAAGCAGCATGCTCACCAGGCCAGCAATGCGCAGCGTCATATCGTCCATTTGGTTGACCATCAGTAACAAGCGCCGCACTGCGGCGGGATTGATAAACGGCGCGATACCTTCAATCACCAGCAGTAATGCGAGGGCGCTGAGCAGTGTTTCCCACATCGTCTGCACTAAGGCGCGGGGCGCCTACACAATGAGATCAAACGCGGAGCATCACGGTTTGCCTTGAGCACTGGGGTTTTTAAAGTATTTGAAAAACTCCGAGCCGGGGTCCAGCACCAGCACGTCACTCTTGTCGCGGAAGGTGTTTTTATACGCATTCAGGCTGCGGTACAGCGAGTAGAATTCCACATCGCTGCCGAAGGCCTTGGCATAGGTGGCCGCGGCCTGCGCGTCGCCTGCGCCGCGGATTTGCTCCGCCTCGCGGTAGGCCTCGGCGACGATCACCGTGCGCTGCCGGTCGGCATCCGCCCTGATGCCCTCCGCCGCCTCCGCGCCGCGAGCGCGGAACTCGCGCGCCGCGCGCGCACGTTCCGCGCGCATGCGTTCATACACCGAACCGCTCACCTCTTTGGGTAAATCCACGCGGCGCAGGCGCACGTCCACCACCTCAATACCCAATTCCTTGCCCTGCCTGGCGGCAGCACTCATCACGCTATCTATGATTGCCGCGCGGTCACCCGCCACCACGTTTTGTAAGGTGCGTGCGGCGAACTCAGCGCGCAGCCCCCTCGTGATGACCTGAAACAGATTGGCCCCGGCGCGCGCCGGATCGCCGCCGGTGGCGGTGTAGAAACGCGCCACGTCCACGATGCGCCACTTGACATAGGAATCCACCAGCACGCTCTTCTTTTCCACCGTGAGATAGTCTTCCGGCTCGGCATCCAGCACCTGGATGCGCGCGTCAAACTTACGCACGTTGTAAAGAATCGGCACCCGGGCGTACAGGCCGGGCTTAAAATCAGTGCGCACGATCTCGCCCAGGCGGAGCAGGATGACGCGCTCACGCTCATGCACGGTAAACAGCGTGGCATAGCCCAGCACCAATACCGCCAGGCCTATAATCAAGGCCAGTGTCTTTTTATCCATCATCAGCGCTCTCCTCTGTTAGGGCTGCGTTCGGGCGTATCGCCGCGCTGGGCGGCGGCATTCTGGCCTTCCTGAGTCTGGCTGGCGGCCGGAGGCAACAAGCGCTCCAGCGCCTTGTCGGCGGGCATGGCCGGTGCGCCACTCATGCGGTCAAGAGGCAGGTACAGCAGGTTGCCGCTGCCTTTGACATCCACCATCACCTTGCCTGCGCTGGACAGCACGGACTCCATCGCCTCCAGATACAAACGCTCGCGCGTTACCGCGGGCGCCTTGCGGTACTCGGCCAGCACCTGCGTAAAGCGGCTCGCCTCGCCCGTGGCCTGGGCAATCACCCTGAATTTGTAGGCTTCGGCTTCCTGTTGTTGACGCGTCGCCGCGCCGCGCGCCACCGGCACGATGCCGTTGGCGTAAGTCTGCGCCTCGTTGATCAGACGCTGCTCATCTTCGCGCGCGCGGACCACGTCCAGGAACGCATCGCGCACCTCCGCCGGGGCGGTGGCCTGCTGCATATTGACGCTGGTCATCTGTAATCCGGTGCCGTAGCGGTCCAGAATATCCTGAATCAGTTTCTCCAGCTGCGGCTCGATCTCTTTGCGGCCCTCGGTGATGATCAAATCCATCGTGTTCTTACCGACAATCTCGCGCACCGCGCTCTCTGTAACCCGGCTCAGCGTTGCATCGGGATCGCGCACATTGAACAGATAGTCGGTCACATCCTTGATCTTGTATTGCACGGCAAGCTTAAGGTCTACGATGTTTTCATCTTGCGTAAGAATCAACGAGCCCGGACTGTCGCTTTCCCCCCCCGCGCGTACGCCGATCTCGGCGCGCCTGATTTGATCCACGTCCACCACCTCGACCGCTCCAATGGGATACGACCAGTTCCAGTGCGGCCCGGGCAGGGTGGTCACCATGTATTTGCCGAAGCGCATCTCCACGCCGCGCTCGGCGGGATCAATGATGTAAATGCCGGAGAGCAGCCAGATGAGCACGACAACGCCGGCCACCACCATTCCGCTACGCGCGTTCAAGCCGCCGGAATCGCCGCCCTTATCGCCGCCAAACAGGGCGTTCAGTTTTTTCTGGAAGCGGCGCAGCATTTCATCCAGGTCAGGCGGCCCGCTCTCGGTACCGCGCTTACTCCAGGGATCTTTGCTGCCGCCACCCGGTTCATTCCAAGCCATGATGCGCTCCTCGTTGTATTTTCTTCACCGCCGGTTATGAGACCGCGGCCAGTTGTGTATCGTCTTCGAGACAAGACATCTCGTCCGTCTGCCGTGTGTATCCATTTGCGGCGCGTTGCTCACCCGCGTGTTCGGCCAGCGCGAGGCGCAGCAAGTCCAGTCCCATGCCGTTCGCGGCGGACACCCAGACGCGCTTTACGCCCCCATCGCGATTGCGCTCCGAGCGCGGTGTGCCATTCTCCAATAGATCAATCTTGTTGTATACCTCAATCTGAGGAATATCCTGCGCGCCGATTTCCTGTAATACCCGGTTCACCTGCTGGCTACGCTCATGGTGCTGGGGATCGCCGACATCCACCACGTGCAGCAGCAGGCTCGCCAGGCGCGTTTCTTCCAGCGTGGCGCGGAACGCCGCCACCAGATCATGCGGCAGATCGCGGATAAAGCCCACGGTATCGGCCAGAATCACCGGCGCGCCGCCCGCCAGCTCAATGCGGCGCAGCGTGGGGTCGAGCGTGGCGAATAATTGATTGGCGGTGTAGACCTTGGCGCCGCTGAGCGCATTGAACAGGGTGGACTTCCCGGCATTAGTGTACCCCACCAGTGACACTGTGGGTAGCGCCACCTTGGTGCGCCGCTTTCTCCCTTGCGCGCGCTGTTTCTCCACCTTGTGCAGGCGCTTTTGCACCTGCTTGATGCGCTCGGCGATCTGGCGTCGGTCGCTTTCCAGTTGGGTTTCACCCGGTCCGCCGCGCAGACCGATACCGCCCTTTTGCCGCTCCAGGTGGGTCCAGCCGCGCACCAGGCGGGTCGAGATGTGCTGTAGCTGGGCCAGCTCCACTTGCAGTTTTCCTTCGTGGGTCTGGGCGCGGCGCGCGAAGATGTCCAGTATCAAGCCGGTGCGATCCAGCACGCGGCAGTTGAGAAAGCGTTGCAGATTGCGCTCCTGAGACGGGCTCAGCGCATGGTTGAACAACACCACCGCGGCTTGCTCGCGCGCGACCGCGTCGCGTATCTCCTCGGCCTTGCCGCTGCCGACATAGTATTGGGGGTCGGGCTTCTTGCGCGTCCCGCTTATCGAGGCCACGGGGATCACGCCCGCCGAACGCGCCAGCTCACGCAGTTCGGCGAGCTCGGCGGCCATATCCTGCCCTTGCAGGTCAAGCTGCACCAGCACCGCGCGTTCCGCTTCCAGCGGGCGGGTGCGCGCACGGTCAAACAATCACGCGCCCCTCAATCAGCGGCATCAGGCTTGTCCATCTCGGCGAGCGGCAACTTGATATTGCGCGCGGGCACCACCGTGGAAATGGCGTGCTTGTAGACCATCTGGCTTACGGTATTTTTGAGCAACACCACAAACTGGTCAAACGATTCGATTTGGCCTTGCAGCTTGATGCCGTTGGTCAGATAGACCGAAACCGGTACGCCTTCCTTGCGCAGGGTATTTAAAAAAGGATCCTGCAGTGATTTGTTTTTGGTCATCATTCACCCTCCTTTTGTTGTTTTCATATCAGGGCTGCCGTTTTGCCTCTTCCACACCATCCATGAGCTTATTAGTTGTGGCGTCCACGCAATAGTTCAATACCTTGGCCGTAATATTTGCATCCAGGCTGTCAAACCACGTCACGCCCGGCTCCGTACGCAGCCAGGTAAGCTGGCGCTTGGCCAATTGGCGCGTGGCTATAATAGCGCGCTTTGTCATCTCCTCGCAATTGAACTCCCCGTGCAGATGCCGCCAAATCTGGCGGTAGCCGACCGCGCGCAGGGCCGGCGTGTTCAGGCTCAAATCCCCACGCTGGTCAAGGGCTTTCACCTCTTCGATGAAACCGCGCTGTAACATGTCGTGGAACCGCGCGCCGATGCGTTCGTGCAGCGCGGCGCGTTCCACGGGCATGAGGGCGATCTTGCCGATACGGTACGGCAACGGCGTGCCCGGAGCGGAGCAGTGAAGTTCGCTCATCGGCCCGCTGTGCAGCTCACACACCTCCAGCGCGCGCTGAATGCGTTGCGCGTCGTTGGGATGAATGCGCGCAGCGGACGCGGGATCCAGCCGCGCCAAGCGCGCGTGCAGCGCCGCCCAGCCGTGCCGCTCCGCTTCGGCGGCGAGGCGCGCGCGCAGCGCCGGGTCGGCGCCGGGCAACTCCGAAAGACCGTATTCGAGTGCGCGGAAGTACAGCATAGTGCCGCCCACCAGCAGGGGAATGCGCCCGCGCCGCGTAATTTCGCTCATCTCGCGCAACGCATCGGCGCAAAATTGCGCCGCCGAATAGGGCTCGGCCGGGTCGCGGATATCAATCAAACGGTGCGGCGCGCGCGCCAGCACCTCCGGCGGCGGTTTCGCCGTGCCGATGTCCATGCCGCGGTACACCATGCCGGAGTCCACGCTGATGATGTCGCACGGCAGCCGCCCGGCCAGACGCAGCGCGAGATCGGTCTTGCCGGAGGCGGTCGGGCCCATCAGAAAGATGGTAGGGGGGAGGGGCATTTTCTTAAGGGGCTAGGGATTAGGGGCTAGGGGCTGGGGGCTCGCCTCTCCCTGGCCCCTAGTCCCCAGCCCCCACAGTTAATCACCTTCCTCTCAAAAACAGTTTGTCCAGCATCGTCATATCGAGTTGCACCCAGGTGGGGCGGCCGTGATTGCACTGGTTGCTGCGCTCGGTGCGTTCCATGTCGCGCAGCAAGGCGTTCATCTCTACGAGGTTGAGTTTACGCCGCGCGCGCACGGCGGCGTGACAGGCCATTCCGGCCAGGACCTGGTTCATCTGTTCGGCCATGCGCGCTATCTTGCGCCGGTGTTCCGTGCAGGGTGTCATACGCGCCGATCTGCTCGCGCACCTGGAGCGGCATGGCGTGCTGTGTGTATGGTGCGGCAGGGTGCGCTGATGTCACCGGCGCATCCATCCACCGCGGCCCGGCTGCGGATGCGGTCTGTCCCGCCCGCGTAGCAGCCAAGGCCTGTTGCAACGCGCGATACAGAAAATCATGCACCAGGCGGCCTTCACGGAAACGCACTTCATGTTTGGCCGGATGCACGTTCACGTCCACCTCGGCGGGCGGCAGGGTGAAGTGCAACACATAGGCCGGATGACGCCCGTGATACAGCGCGTCTTGATAGGCCTGACGCAGCGCGTGGCTGACCAGCTTGTCGCGGATCAGGCGTCCGTTGAGGTAAAAATATTGCATGTCCGGCTGGCTGCGCGAGAAGGTGGGCAGACTGCTCCAGCCGCTCACGCGCAACGGGCCGGCCTCAAATTCCAGCGCCAGCGCTTCGGCCATGAAATTTTCTCCGCACAGCGCGGCCACGCGCCGTTCGCGGCCCTCCTCGCCGCGCAGCGTGAACACCGTGCGCTCATGATGGCGCAGCGTGAATCCCACCTCCGCGCGCGACAAGGCCAGGCGCTTTACCACCTCTTGCAGGTGATTGAACTCGGTCTGTTCGCTCTTGAGGAATTTGCGCCGCGCGGGGACGCTATGAAACAGGTCGCGCACCTCCACCGTGGTGCCGACGGGATGCGGCGCGGGCCGCGGCGAGTCCGTGTCCTCGCCCGTGATGAGCCAGCCGTTGGCGTCTTGCGCGGTGCGCGAGGCAATGCTGAGGCGCGCCACGGAGCGGATGCTGGGCAGCGCCTCGCCGCGAAAACCCAGGCTGCTTACCTGCTCCAGATCGCGCAGACTGTGTATCTTGCTGGTGGCGTGATGGCTCAGGGCCAGCGCCAGATCGTCCTTGCGGATGCCGCAACCGTCATCGCGCACGCGCATCAGGCGTATGCCGCCCTGCTCCACTTCGATTTCGATCTGGCGCGCGCCCGCGTCCAGGCTGTTTTCCAGCAGTTCCTTGATGACCGAGGCCGGGCGCTCAACCACCTCGCTGGCGGCGATCTGGCTTATGAGTACATCAGGAAGGCGCTGGATGCGCCGCACTTCTGACAACGGGAACTCCTCAAGCAATACGCCTTTGATTTTGACAGTATAAGATCAAAGCGCGCGTAGAGCTAACCAGTGGCGCAAGGACGTTGCCCCAGTTGGCCAAGCTACTTTACAACAGGCGGGAACTACAAACGTCGTGCGGCGGAAGTCTGGCTGTCGCTGCGCGCCACGGTGCGTTTGCGCTGAGCTTCCTCGGCGAGCACGGTACCGGGCGGGGCCTTGCGGGTGAAATACTCGCGCACGCCATTCATGATGGCCCGCGCCAGTTTTTCCTGATGGCGCACGTCGCGTAGTTTTTGCTCTTCATGCGGATTGGAGATAAACGCGGTCTCGACCAGAATGGAAGGAACATCCGGCGACTTCAGCACCATGAATCCGGCCTGCTGCACTTGCGACTTGTGCAAATCGCCCACACCACCCAACTCTTTCAATATATTGGACGCCACGTCGTGGCTGGCTTCTATCGTCGCGGTCTGTGACAGGTCCAGCAGCACCGATGCGAGCAGATCATCCTTGTCACCGAGGCTCACGCCGCCCACCAGGTCGGCGGCGTTCTCGCGCTCCGCGAGCCAGCGCGCGGCCTCGCTGGTGGCGCCGCGTTCGGACAGGGTAAACACCGAGGAGCCGCGCGCTTCCGGCCTTAGAAAGGCATCGGCGTGTATGGATACGAACAGGTCGGCCTTGTGTTCGCGCGCCCTGTTGATGCGTCCGCGCAGACTCACGTAATAATCGCCGTCACGCGTCAGCACGGCCTTCATGCCGCGCTCCTTGTTGATAAGCGCGGCGAGTTTGCGCGCAATGGCGAGCGTGATGTCTTTTTCATTGGTGCCGCGCCTGCCGCGCGCGCCCGGGTCTTCGCCGCCGTGACCGGCGTCCACCGCCACCACCACATCGCGCAATTGAGTACCCGGCTTAGCCGCGCGCGGCACTGGCGGCTGCTCTAAAACAGACCCGGTCTTTGCCGTCACGGTGGGATACAAATCCACCACCAAACGGTGGCCGTATTGTTCGTAGGGTTTGAGGGTAAAGCTTTTGGTCTGCACACCTTCCTTCAATTGCAGCAGAATGGTGGCGCCCTCCAAGACGGGCAGGCTTTCAAGTTTGGTCAGCAGGCTCTTGCGGCTGTCGAAGGCAGGCAACGGGCTCAAAAGCCGCGCCTCGCTGATTTTAATTTCAATCCACCCCCCGGTCAGCTCGGTGAGCTGATACTGCGCGGGAGCGCTCAAATCCAGCACCAGGCGGGTATTATCGGGAGCGGGCCAGATACGCACGCCCTGAATATCCACCGGCGCGGCGGCAAGCGGTGCCACCATCAGTACCAACATCAGCAATACGCCAAGACGTCTCATCGTCCTGCTCCCAGCGGGTTTTTCATTAACCTACTCTATAAAAAATTATTTTGCAACTATTTTATAGAGTTACAGTTTAAACCTCCACTAATTTGGTGGTTTTCGCCGCCAACTCGACAAGGCAGCCAGGATTTCCTCGCCCCGTGCAGTTTTTGCATTTAAATTCAATAATCTATCGTGATCGCGCAGGTCCAGTTTCAGCTCTATATCCGGCTCCGGCAGCACACCCGCGCCCCGCTCCGGCCATTCCACCAGGCAAATCGCCTGCGGCGCGAGATAATCCTCCAGCCCCATGGAGACGAGTTCCATAGAGTTATTAACTCTATATAAATCAAAATGATAAATAGTGTGACCAGCCAACTCATAGGGCTCCACCAAGGTGAAGGTGGGGCTTTTTACCGTGCCCTGATAGCCCAAACCACGCAACAGACCACGCACCAAGGTGGTCTTGCCCGCGCCCAGTTCGCCGCTGAGATAAATCCGTTCCCCCCCACGCAGTTCTCCGGCAAGCTCCGCCCCGAAGGCCATCATCTCGGCCTCGTTGCGTATCACATAGTGCGCGGACTTAGCAGGTTGCTGAAAAACTCGTTTTTCAGCAACCTGCGGCGCGGCACAGGGAAGAGCACCAGCGAAGGGTTCTGCCGCCCTTTTGCGAACACGCAAGTGTTTGGAAAAGGAAGCAAAGAAAAAATGACATTTTTGCTTTGCGTGGCTGAAAAAGTCCTGGACGGATTTTTTCAGCATCCTATTAGCCACGATTCACCAGCTTGCGTAACGGCGCAAACAAGTCGCTCGCCAGCAGACCGCGCTCGCCTTGCCGCGCGGCCTCATCCGCGGCCTGCGCGTGCAGATACACGCCCAGCCGCGCGGCATCGGCGAGGCTCATACCCTGCGCGATCAGTCCCGCAATCACGCCGGTCAGCACATCGCCCATGCCCGCGCTCGCCATGCCGGGATTGCCCGCTGTGCACACGTGAACAGGCGCGCCTTCAGCCGCCACCAGCGTACCCGCGCCTTTTAAAATCACTACGTCACCGTACTGCTCATGCAGTTTTTGCACTGCGCTGAAGCGGTCACGCTGAATGACGCTACTCGCGCAGCCCAACAAACGCCCGGCTTCGCCGGGATGGGGCGTGAGTATCCAGTTGACACGCGTTTGCGGGTGCCGCGCGAGCAGATTGAGCGCATCGGCATCCACCACCAGGGGCAACGAAGTCCGCACCACGGCATTGAACAGCTCGACCGCCCAGGGCGACAGGCCAAGCCCGGGGCCGATGGCGATCACATCCGCCTTGTGCAACAAGGTTTGCAGTTGTTCTGTATTTTCAACTCCGTAACACAGCAATTCCGGACGCTGCGCACTGACGTGAGGCGCATGCGCCGCACGCGTGGCGATAGTGACCAGCCCGGCCCCGGTGCGCGCGGCAGCCTCACCCGTGAGCCGCACCGCACCCGCCATGCCGTAATCGCCGCCGATCACCAGCACGCGGCCGTAATCGCCTTTATGCGAATCGCGCGCGCGCAGCTTGAGGCGCGGCAGATTGTCCGCCGTAAGCCGCGCGGCGGCAGGTGCGGCGCGCTGATAAATCTCGCGCGGCACATTCAGATCGTCAAAAACCACCTTGCCGCAGTGACTCAGCGCCGCACCGGTGAACAAACCCTGCTTGAGGGCGAGAAAACTAATGGTGATGCTCGCGCGCACCGCCGCGCCGAACACCGCGCCGCTGTCCGCATCGAGCCCGGAAGGAATATCGAGCGCGAGCACATGTTTGTGCGCATCATTCATCGCCTCAATCGCGGCGCGCCACGCGCCGGTCACTTCCCGCTCCAGTCCAATACCAAACAACGCATCCACGATCAGCTCAGCGTCTTTGAGCCGCGGCGCGGAAAAGGGCTCCACCTCCACACCTGCCGCATACAACGCTTGATGCGCCGCTCGCGCATCTCCGCGCAGCGCGCCCTTCTCCCCCACCTGTAATACGCACACATCCAGCCCGGCCTGCTTCGCCAGACGCGCCACAACAAACCCATCCCCGCCGTTATTCCCCGTGCCGCACACCACGGCGACGCGCCGCGCCTGCGGCCAATGCGCCCGCAACACCTCAAACGCCGCGCGCCCCGCACGCTCCATGAGCGTCGCGCCGGGAATGCCGCATTCCTCGATGGCGCTGCGATCAAACTCACGCACCTGCGCCGCGCGGTATAAATTGACAGGGAGATCAGACATAGGGGTTATCTTAAGAGATACGGCCTGCGTACACTAGCGAAACGTCATGGTTATCAAGTTGATTTCAAAATCAAACGTGGTAGGATTTTCGATAAATCCGGTTAAATGATTAGACACCGCTTGGGGTCTAGTTTGCGTTAGGCTGACAATTGTTCTGCCACATGAAATAATGGCGCATGGAATTTGAAGCCGACCCCGGCAAAGCCGCTCAAAATCTCAAGAAGCACAAAGTCAGCTTCGAGGAGGCTGCATCAGTATTCGGGGATGCAATGGCGTATACTTTTGCCGATCCCGATCATTCAATCGGTGAGAAACGCTGGCTGACGTTAGGCATGTCCCGCATGGGGCGGGTTCTTGCCGTTATCTATACCGAGCGCCGAGGGAAAGTTCGTTTAATCAGCGCACGGCGCGCCACCAAACACGAACGGAGCACTTATGAAGAAAATTGAAGAAATGCGCGCTGAATACCGGCGCGCAGACCTCGGCAAGGGGGTGCGCGGGAAACACTACGCAGCCTACCAAAAAGGCAGCAACTTGGTGCTGCTCACTCCTGAATTGGCAAAAATTTTTCCTACCAATGAAGCCGTGAACTCTGCGCTCGAATCACTTGTTGGTGTTGCGCGTTCAGCGACCAGTCTAACATCGCGTTCAACCGGAACGCGCGCAAAAGCAGCGCGCGCCCGTTAACTCAAACGGATTTTTGTTTGCCCACGCGGGTTCAGTCCCGATTCGGAACATGCAGGCAACAAGTTGTCCGCCTTACTCGGCTTTAAGCTTCGCGCTGTAACGCTCGCGGAACTTTTTGACTTTGGGGGCGATCACCGCCTGGCAATACGGTTGATTGCCGTTTCTGGCGTAATAGTCCTGGTGATAATCTTCCGCGCGGTAGAATGCGCTGAACGGCGTGACTTCCGTGACGATTGGATCGGGCCAGATCCGCGCTGCGTTAGTTTCCTGAATCACCTGTCCGGCAATCCGTTTCTGCTCAGGCGTGTGATAAAAAACTACTGAGCGGTATTGGGTACCGGCGTCATTGCCTTGGCGATTGAGCGTGGTGGGGTCGTGCAGGGTGAAAAATATTTCCAGCAGTTCCTGATAGCTGATAGCGCCTGGGTCGAACGTAACCTGCACCACTTCCGCGTGGCCGGTGTTGCCGGCGCAGACTTCACGGTAAGCGGGATTTTTCACCTTGCCGCCGGAGTAGCCTGACTCGGCTTTTGCCACGCCTTTAAGGGCGGCAAATAGAGGTTCCAGGCACCAGAAGCAGCCGCCACCCAGTGTTGCAAGCTCCGCGTTCGCGGACATCAGGGGAGTTCGCGGTGCATGCCGATCAGGGTGAACAATTCCATGCGCGAGGAAGGATTGTTGAGGAACACGCCGTGCAGTTTGCTGGTGGTGGTCCAGGAGCCGGACTTTTTCGCGCCGCGGTAGCACATGCAGAAATGCTGGCACTGCATGATGACCGCCACGCCCTGCGGCTGCAATACCTCTTGAATCACATCCGCGACCTGCGCGGTGAGCTTTTCCTGCACCTGCAAACGCTTGGAAAAAATATCCACCACGCGCGCGAGCTTGGACAGGCCGACGATGCGCCCGTTCGGGATGTAGGCGATGTGCGCCTTGCCAACAAACGGCACCATGTGATGCTCGCAGTGGCTGTGCATCTCGATGTCGGACACCAGCACCAATTCGTCATAGCCGGGCGCGGTCTCAAATGTTTTCAGCAGATGTTCTTTCGGGTCCTGCGTATAGCCCTGGAAATGCTCCCGCAACACGCCGACCACGCGTTCGGGCGTGTCACGCAGCCCTTCGCGGTTTGGGTCTTCGCCGATGTATTCCAGCAGCGCGCGGATGTGCGCCATGACGGCTTGGTCTTTTTTATTGAATGACGAGGAGTCAGGCATGATGTGCGTCCCGCTGTTAACAGATATTAAAATAGTGATCGCAATACGGCGCGCTGTGCGCGCCCTTGCGGCTTAAGATACAGCGTTTTTGTTCGCCGTGAGGTTTAAATATTTCTGGTGCAACTGTTCTTTGGTTTCCGCGTAATCCGGATCGAGCGGGATGCAGTCCACCGGACACACCTCCACGCACTGCGGCTCGTCGAAGTGCCCGACGCACTCGGTGCACAGCTTGGGGTCAATGACGTAAATCTCCGCCCCTTGCGAGATCGCGCCGTTCGGGCATTCCGGCTCGCACACGTCGCAATTGATGCAATCCTGGGTAATCATTAACGCCATACGTCACCTGCAACTTCATTCCGCGTTGATGAAAGTTACTGTACCTGATTAAAATAGTCAACTATTAAGGCGGTGCGCGATCTCAGCGACGCGTTTGCCCAAGGCGTGGCACAGGCGCTTTTCTTCCTCGCTCAGCGGCCGCTTGTCATCCGGCCCGGCCCAATGACTCGCTCCATAAGGCGTGCCGCCGCTGGTGGTGGCGGTCAAATCCGGTTCGCTGTAAGGCAGACCCACAAGCAGCATGCCGTGATGCAACAGCGGCAACATCATACTCAGGAGCGTAGTCTCCTGCCCGCCGTGCAGGCTGGCGGTGGAGGTAAATACCGCCGCGGGCTTGCCGATCAGCGCGCCGGACAGCCACAGGCCGCCGGTGCCGTCCAGAAAATATCTGAGCGGTGCGGCCATGTTGCCAAAGCGCGTCGGGCTGCCGAGTATCAATCCCGCGCATTGCTTAAGGTCATCCGGCGTGGCGTAGGGTGGGCCGGAAGCGGGTATGCTGTCCTCGACTGTTTCACATACCGCGGACACGCGCGGCACGGTGCGCACGCGCGCCTGCATGCCGCTCACCTCCTCCACCCCGCGCGCGACGTGCTGCGCCATCTGCGCCACACTGCCGCCGCTGCTGTAGTACACTATTAAAATGTCGGACATAACGGGATCGTGGACTTAACGCTGGATGTGCCGCATGGTAGCTCAATTTAACAGTGATGCACAGGGCCTGAACCCTTTTGTCAAAATACATTAACGTCACCATGAACGGCAAAAAACTGTTGGCGCTCGTCATTCTGCTTGCCGGATTAAGCGCGGCCTGCGCAAGCATTCCCTCGCAAGAGATGAGCGACGCGCGCCAAGCCGTACAGGCCGCCCAGGAGGCTGACGCCGAGACGCTTGCACCGCAGCAGTTTGACGACGCTAAAAAATTGCTGGATGAAGCAAAGGCCGCGCTCAACCTCGGCAACTACAGCGCGGCGCGCGCCAATGCGCTGCGCGCAAAAGAGGCCGCGATTCGCGCGCGCGAGCAGGCGCTCGACACCCAGCACTGAATAAAAACACTTTCAACCCTTCGATTTTTTCATACGCTGGATGCGCACCTCTCAATTACTCATTCCCACGCTCAAGGAAACACCCTCCGACGCAGAAGTCATCAGCCATCAGTTGATGCTGCGCGCGGGCATGATCCGCAAACTCGCCGCCGGAATCTACAGTTGGCTGCCCCTGGGCTTGCGCGTGCTGCGCAAGGTGGAGGCCATCGTGCGCGAGGAAATGAACCGCGCGGGCGCGCAAGAGGTGCTGATGCCCGCCGTGCAACCCGCCGAACTGTGGCAGGAGTCCGGGCGCTGGGGGCAATACGGACCAGAGTTGCTGCGCCTGCAAGACCGGCACCAGCGCGACTTCTGTTTCGGCCCGACGCATGAAGAAGTCATCACCGATCTGGTACGCAACGAAATCCGCAGTTACAAACAACTGCCCGCAATGTTTTACCAGATACAAACCAAATTCCGTGACGAACCGCGCCCGCGCTTCGGCATCATGCGCGCGCGCGAATTTTTGATGAAGGACGCTTATTCGTTCCACGCCGATAAAACAAGCCTGGAAAAAACCTACCAGGTAATGCATGAGGTCTACACACGCATCTTCACGCGCCTGGGGCTTAAATTCCGCGCCGTATACGCCGACACCGGCGCCATCGGCGGCACCGGCTCGCAGGAGTTCCACGTGCTCGCCGACTCCGGCGAAGACGCCATCGCCTTTTGCCCCGGCTCGGACTATGCCGCGAACGTGGAGTTGGCCGAGGCTGTTGCACCGGCAGGAAAACGCCCCGCCCCGCAACAAAAGATACAAACCGTGGACACGCCCGGCCAGCACAGCATTGAACAAGTCAGCACCTTTCTAAAGATCGCTCCGTATCAGTGTTTGAAAACGCTGCTGGTGCAAGGTAAAGAAGGCATCGTCGCGCTGGTGTTGCGCGGCGATCACGAATTGAACACGGTGAAGGCCGCCAAGCTCGCGCAGGTTTTCGCCCCGTTGACGCTGGCCACGCCGCAGCAGATGCACGATGCAGCGGGCTGCGCGCCGGGCTCCGTAGGACCCGTGGGCTTAAAGATTCCCGTCATCGCCGACCGCGCCGCCGCGCGCACAAGCGACTTTGTGTGCGGCGCGAACCAGGATGACAAGCATCTCACCGGCGTCAACTGGGGCCGCGATCTGCCGGAACCGTTGGTCGCGGACATACGCAACGTCGTTGAGGGCGACCCCTCGCCTGATGGGCAAGGCAAGCTGTCCATCGCGCGCGGCATCGAAGTCGGGCACATTTTTCAGCTTGGCAACAAATATTCGAGCGCGATGGGGGCGAACTATCTCGACGAAAACGGCCAGTCGCAAGTGATGGAGATGGGCTGCTACGGCATCGGTGTATCGCGCGTGGTAGCCTCCGCCATCGAACAGAACCATGACGCGCGCGGCATCATCTGGCCCAACCCCATCGCGCCGTTTCACGTGGCGCTGCTGCCGATGAACATGCACAAGTCGCCGCGCGCGCGGGAAGCAGCGGACAAGCTCTACCAGGAATTAACGGATGCGGGAATAGAGGTATTGTTTGACGACCGCCCCTTGCGCGCGGGCGTGATGTTCGCCGATATGGAACTGATCGGCATCCCGCACCGCATCGTGATCGGCGAACGCGGTCTCGACGCCGGAACAGTTGAATACCAAGGCCGCCGCGACACGCAAAGCCAGAACGTGCCGCTTGCTGAAATCACCGGCTTTCTAAAAGCGCGCCTATAGCCCGCCCTTCTTCCAGTCGGCCAGAAATTGCTCCAGGCCGATGCTCGTGAGCGGATGCCTGTACATCTGCTCCAGCACCTTGAACGGCATGGTGGCGACGTGCGCGCCGATGTGCGCGGCTTCAATCACGTGGGTAACATGGCGGATAGAGGCGACCAGCACCTGCGTCTTCCATTCATAATTCCTGTAGATATCCACGATCTCCTTGATGAGACCCATGCCGTGCTCGCCGATGTCATCAATTCTGCCCACAAAGGGTGACACAAATGTCGCGCCCGCTTTGGCGGCGAGTATCGCCTGCGCGGCGGAGAAACACAGTGTGACGTTCACCATCACGCCCTCCTTGCTCAGCACGCCGCAGGTGCGGATACCGTCAGGGGTGAGCGGGAGTTTGACCGTGACGTTCGGCGCGATTTTGGCAAGCTCGCGGCCCTGCTTCAGCATCCCTTCATAATCCGTCGCCACCACTTCCGCGCTGACCGGGCCTTTCACCATCTCGCAGATCATTGCAATCTGTTTGTGGAAACTGATGCCGGTTTCCTTGGCCAGCAGCGAAGGATTCGTGGTCACGCCGTCGGCCATGCCCAGTTCCACAGCCCTGCGTATGTCTTCAAGATGTCCCGTGTCTATAAAAAATTTCATATCTGCCTCCTGTCTCCAGGCATTACATAGTCAAGTTTCGTGCCAAATGCAAAATAATGCTAAAATTTCATGCCGATTATTCGTCACGGAGCGAACATGCCGTATAACAAGATAGTGGTACCGAAAGACGGCCAACCCATCCGCGTCAACCAGGACAACTCGCTCAATGTCCCCGACCGGCCGATCATTCCCTTTATTGAAGGCGACGGCATAGGCGTAGATATTACGCCGGTAATGCGGCGCGTGGTAGATGCGGCGCTCGCCAAGGCCTATGGCAGCAAAAAGTCCATCGCCTGGATGGAAGTTTACGCCGGTGAAAAGGCCATGGCCGTGTACGGAGATAACACCTGGCTGCCGGATGAGACGCTGGAGGCGGTACGCACTTACCTTGTTTCGATCAAAGGCCCGCTCACCACGCCGGTTGGCGGCGGCATGCGTTCGCTCAACGTGACGCTGCGCCAGGAACTGGATTTATATGTCTGCCTGCGCCCGGTGCGTTATTTCACCGGCACGCCGAGCCCGCTGAAACATCCGGAAAAGACCGACATGGTGATCTTCCGCGAAAACTCCGAAGACATCTATGCCGGCATTGAGTGGGCGGCGGGCACGCCGGAGGTGAAAAAGGTGATTGATTTCCTGCAACGCGAGATGGGCGTGAAAAAAATCCGTTTCCCTGAAACCTCCAGCATCGGCATCAAACCCGTGTCGCGCGAGGGCACGGAACGTTTGGTGCGCAAGGCGATTCAATACGCTATGGACAACAATCGGGACTCCGTCACCCTGGTGCACAAGGGCAATATTATGAAATTCACCGAGGGCGGGTTCAGGAACTGGGGCTATGATTTGGCCAAGCGCGAATTCGGCGCGGCCGAAATAGATAAAGGCCCGTGGTGCCGCATGAATAATCCAAAAACCGGCAAGGAAATTATCATTAAAGATGTAATTGCGGACGCCTTCTTGCAGAAGATTTTATTGAAGCCGGAAGAATTCAGCGTCATCGCCACGCTCAACCTCAACGGCGATTACATCTCCGATGCGCTCGCCGCGCAAGTGGGCGGCATCGGCATGGCGCCGGGCGCGAACCTGTCCGACACCGTGGCCATGTTCGAGGCCACGCACGGCACCGCGCCGAAATACGCCGGTAAAAATGAGCTCAATCCGGCCTCGATTATTTTGTCCGCCGAAATGATGCTGCGTCACCTGGGCTGGTCCGAGGCCGCCGATTTAATCATCAAGGGCATTGGCGGAGCAATTTCCGCCAAGACCGTGACCGTTGACCTCGCGCGCCTCATGCCCGGCGCAACGCGCGTGAGCACGTCAGGTTTCGGCGAAGCCGTGATAACACATATGTGAGCATTAAAAGCACCATGGCCCTTTCGCATCATCGCTATTTATATCTGCTCAGCGCGCTATTTTTGGCCGAATGGCTGCTCCTGGCGATAGCCCCTTACGACCGCCTTGAATAGCTATTTACAGCGCGACTTTGCCAGGGAATGGGCCGACAGCCTCAGGGTCAAAAATCCAAAGCCGCTCGGCGAGGACGAAATCGCACGCCTATGGCGCGATAAATAACTTTAAATTCCCATATTTGACAGGGTGTTGCTGATAACATTGACAATGTTAACCAGTCGCGGGTGAGATTGCTCGAATTCGCGCACGGAGGCCAGTAATCCTTCGGTTGACAGCTTGGACAGGTGCGGGTTTCGCACGTCTCTCACGGCTTCATGCGCGGAGAGATCGGCGAACCCGATAATACTTTCAGCATGTTCAGGATGTGTTTTGGAAAGTTCTGTTATTTCACTCTTTAGCTCCGCTACCAGTTTCAGCAGCTCATCCTTGTTTTCCTCCTGCATCAATTTGGTTTTTTTTATTTTATTTTCTATTCTATTAATGGTTTCTTGAATCATGCTTATTCTCCTGCGCAAATTTCCAGCATTTTAGCCCGATGGGATGGAGTAGCTCGTTGTTTTATGGTGCCCGAGGCCGGAATCGAACCGGCATGGCTGTTTAGGCCGAGGGATTTTAAGTCCCTTGCGTCTACCAATTTCGCCACTCGGGCCGGGGGTTTAAAATGCGCGCAATGGGAATGGAGGCTTTTAGGGTCTCCATCGAATTGCAGGCTGGAAGCCGTATAAATGCTTGCGCGCGCGCCGTGCGCTAGAATTGTTACCGTCGTCTTGACGCTGCTTCCTCGTCCTCTTTTATTATATCATCCATCGCGCGGGTGTTCGCCTCCACCTCCTCCGCTATGCGCAGGTACGCGCTCTCGGCCTCCCTCAGCATGAGCAGGCACTCGGTCATCGGCTACATGACGCCGGCGGCAATGCACTCGGGGGCACGCGCACGAGATTTACCTCGCTCGGCAAAGCGTGCTTGATCGCGCCTTCGAGCAGCACCCCGAGCGATTCAAGGGGCGCCAGCCGCGGCCGCCAGCCTTGCCAACCGAGGCCGGAATCAACTGGCCGAAACCCCTGTCGGCGGCACTGGGGGCAACACCGATTTAGACACTAAACTATTTGAACCAGGTGTCTCAAAGTTCTTGACACATTCCGCGCAGGCATACTTGTCGCCATTTTTCGCTCCCGAAATCGGATGGACCCATTTCGGGTTTCGCGAAAAAATGGCGACTCTCCTAGTGCTGCGCGCGCCGGACCGGATGCCCGATTCGGCGAATCAGAGGTCGGCGCTGGCGTGATTCCGGCGTAGCGCCCGGGCGTGACGATGGCGCGCCATTAGGCGCGGGTCGGTAACGATAACGCCGATGGTTTCGCCAATTACCCTCACCACCCCCAGCACCGGCAGGACCAGCATCAGCCCGGCGACGCCGGCCACGGCGCCGCCGACAAAGATCATCAGCACCGTCACCATCGGATGCAGTTCCAGGCTCTTGCCGATGGTCAGCGGCATGTACACGAAGTCGTCCAGCAGGCGCACAAAGACGAACAAGGCGATCGCCCAGTAGGCCATGGCCTGATCGGCGGGAAAGTCTGTCGCCACCACCAGCACCACCAGCAGGCCGCCAAGGATAGATCCGACATAGGGCACCCACGCCAGCACCGCGCAGATCAGGCCCAGCGCCAGCGGCCCGGGAACCCCGAGCAGCCAGAGTCCGGCCGCCAGTGTCACGGTATCGAGCAGGGTCAGGCTGATCAGGCCCTGGAAATAGGCGCGCGAGGTGCGGTCGATTTCGTGCAGCAGGTAGAGCGTCTTCTCGAAGAAGGCATTGGGCACCGCGGCGCCTAGGAAACGCTTGAAGCGACGCCCGTCGCGCAGGAAAAAGAATGCCAGAAAAGGCACTAGCAACAGGGACGGCGTCCACGCCATGATGCCGATTGCGATCGGTTCCAGGTGATCGCTGATGCTGCCCGCACCCTGCGCCAGGCGCGCCGCAACGGTATCGGCGAGCTTCTCCCGCGCCAGCGTCGGCAAGTGCTTTTCCAGCGAGCGCAGCGAAGCGTCCAGCAGTTGCGTGCCGCCCTGCACATAACGATCGACGGTGTCCTGCCACTGGGTGACCTGGCTCGCCAGCTTGGGCATCAGCGCGACGACGACGGCCACCAGCAGCGTCAGAAAGGCCAGGGTGACGATGCTGGTCGCGATGTCACGACTCATGCCGCGATAGATCAGCACTCTGACCATCGGGTAGAGGAAGTAATAGAGGATCAGCGCCAGCAGAAAAGGCACCACCAGCCACAGCATCTTCTGGAACACCAGCAGCAGCACGCAGGTCGTGGCAATGATGAGGGTCCAAACGACGGGCCCGGAGCCATTGTGGCCGTGTGCCGGAAGTACCGCCGAATCGATCGATGCGCTCACGAAATGCAGCTAGTGGTCTGCTTTTGAAATAGCGCAACCATTGTAGGGCGGGCTTTAGCCCGCCATGGCGGACTGAAGTCCGCCCTACAACGGCTTCCGGACTTCGCAAGCACTACACTAGACGACATGTTGCTGGACGCCGACCGACAAGGCCATGACGCGCATGCGGGCGCCAAGGTGGCAGGCCAGTTGGCGGGATATCTTCGAGGCGATGCGGGCATGGGTGTCGAGCATGCCGACGAAATCGTCGCGGAAAAACACGATCAGCTTGCAGGGCGTGGCCGCCCGCGCCTGCGCCGAGCGCGGTGAATTGTCGAGCAGCGCCAGCTCGCCGAAGAAGGTGCCGGGGCCGAGTTGCGCCACGCGACTGCTGTCGCCCTGTCGTCTGCGCGGAGAAGCGGCGGCCGGCTCAACCGCCGGCGCGGCGTGGCCCTCGTCGCCCTGCCCCTGGCGGCAGATCAGCACTTCGCCGGAGGCGATGATGTAGATCGCCTGGCCTTGGTCGCCTTCGTCGAAGATCACCTCGCCTTCGAGGTAATCGCGTTCGTGCAGCAGGCCGTCGACGATCTGCAACTCGGCCGGCGTCAGGTTAACAAACAGGCTGAGGCCGTGCAGGCGTTCGAGGCGCGGCGTTGTTTTTCTGGTGCGAAACAGATTGACCACGGTATCGGCTCCGAATTGATGACGCGATTCTAGTTCAATCGGCCTCGGCTACGCCGAGCGGAAAACTGGCCAGGGCCCTGTAACTTGCCACCAAAGGATGCAGGCGAGTCTCGACCAGGGCGAATTCTCTCACCCGCCAGCGTATCGGCGTTTCCAGCGATGGCAGCGAAGGACAACGCACGCGGCGCGCCAGCGTGACATGCGGCACCTGGCCGGAGCGAAGATCGATGGCGAAGCCGGCGGCGCGCAGGGCGTCCGTCAGTTGATCTAAAAGTTCCCGCAGGGACGCAGCGCGCTGATGAAGCAACTGCGCTACAGGGCGGTCGAGCAAAAGACGCTCAAGGAAGGATAGGAATTTCAACGCCACTTTTTGAAGTATCCCGTACTTTTCAGTCGTAGTCAATCTGGGAATTTGTGCCGAAGAACCTGAAAACCCTCCCCTGCTAGCGAGTCAGGTTGAGCGACGTGTTAGGTTGTATCTGTTTCGCCAGCCTGCATGAACGCCTTTTCTGGAGACAATCCCCCCCGTGCCAATATGAAGTGAGACACCTACCTTAGACAAATTAGAGTAGAAAGGTAGGATTGAATCATGGCTAATCAGATGAAAGCATCTATGAACATACTCTCCTCTACGGTGATGGATGAGGGGGCGTTGTAAGGAGCCCGTAGGGCGACTGAAGACGCCTCTTCCATCGCGCCGCCACCCGACCCTTTCGTTGCGGCCACCGCCAAACGGCGATACTTCACCGGCACGGAAAAGCGCCGCATCCTGGCGGCGGCTGATCGCTGTACTGAATCGGGCGAGATCGGAGCGCTGTTGCGCCGCGAGGGCATCTATTCCTCCCAACTGGCGACTTGGCGTAAGCAGCGTGAGGTCACCGAACGCGCTGCGCTGGAGCCGCAAAAACGCGGACGCAAAGCCGACCCCGCCATCGCCGAAGCCCGGCGCGTGACGGGACTCACCCAGGAAAACGAACGTCTGCGCCGCCAGCTCGCGCAAGCCCATACCATCATCGATGTCCAAAAAAAACTCTGCACCTTACTCGGACTGCCCACAGCCGAGGAACCGGACGAGAAATCCTGATGAACGCGCTTGACACATTGGCGCCAGAAATCGGGCTCGCCCCCGCCTGCGCCGCGTTACACATCAGCCGTGCCGGGGTTTATCGCGCAGACGCCAGGCGCCGGTTGGTTTCACCGGTACCGCCAGCGCCCCGAGGGCCGGCACCGCTCGCCCTACGCGAACCCGAACAGCAGGCCCTGCGCGATGTTCTGTACAGTGAACGCTTTGCCGACTGCGCTCCGCGCACCATCTACGCCACCCTCCTCGATGAGGGGCGCTACTTGGGCTCGGTGCGCACCATGTACCGCCTGCTCGCGACTCAAGGTCAATCGAACGAGCGGCGCGATCAGCGTGTCCATCCCGTCTATGCCAAACCCGAAC
>JBCKVB010000002.1:0-70657 GCA_038924245.1 Gammaproteobacteria bacterium
ATGGTGCGTATGGAAACCCCCGTGTGTGAGTTCGGCAAGCCGGCGCCGGATTTTGCCCTGCCCGGCGTGGACGGCAAGGTGTGGACGCTGGAGCAATGCCGCGGGCGGGACGGCCTCTTGGTGATGTTCATCTGTAATCATTGCCCCTACGTCAAGGCGGTGCGCGAACGCATCGTGCGCGACGCCAGGGAGCTGCTGGACTACGGCGTCAACGGCGTCGCCATCATGTCCAACGACCCAGCCGATTATCCCGAAGACTCGTTTGAGAATATGCAAAAAGCGGCCAGGGAATACGGCTTCCCGTTTCCCTATCTATGGGATGAGACCCAGGAAGTCGCCAAGGCTTACGGCGCGGTGTGCACACCGGACTTCTTCGGCTACAACGCCAAGCTGGAACTGCAATACCGCGGGCATTTGGACGCCAGCCGCAAGGAGGCCGCGCCGCCCGGCGCGCGCCGCGACCTGTTTGAGGCTATGCGCCAGGCCGCCCTCACCGGCCAGGGGCCGCGCGAGCAGATACCCAGCATGGGCTGTTCCATAAAATGGCGCGGGCAGCCTGACGCGTAACCCGCCAAGAGCGGGCGGCTATTGCCGAAAGGCGGCAGGTAAGCGAAAATACTCGCTTTGACCAAGCTGACTTAAAGAAAGCAGCGCAAGCAGCGCGCGGGGCGTTTTCAGGGCCTCCTTAAGGGTCATTGCGGGAGTGAGTCGGCCTCCACGATTTTTATTTTTGTTTAAGGGCAGTGAAATGAAAAAACCGATCGTACTGGGCATCGTCGGCGACTCCGCCGCGGGCAAGACCACTATTACCAAAGGCATCGCACAGGTGCTGGGCGAAGAGCGCGTCACCACCATCTGCACCGACGACTACCACAAATATAACCGCAAGGACCGCGCGCGCCTGGGGATAACCGCGTTGCATCCGGACTGCAATTATCTCGACATCATCGAGCAGCATCTGCACCTGCTCAAGAACGGCCAGCCCATCCTCAAGCCGCACTACAATCACTCCACCGGCGACTTCGATCCGCCCAACTACGTCGAGGCCAGGGAGTTCATCATCGTCGAGGGGCTGCTGGGTTATTCCAGCAAGGCGATGCGCGATTGCTACGATGTGAAACTGTTTCTCGCCCCGCCGGAAGAGCTGCGCTTCCAGTGGAAGATGAAGCGCGACACCATCAAGCGCGGCCACACCGCGGAGGACGTGCGCAAGGAGATGAAGGCGCGCGAGCCTGACTCCGAGGCCTTCATCCGCCCGCAGCGCAAGTGGGCGGACATGGTGATCTCATTTTATCCGCCACCCGATCACAAGGAAGAGACCGGCGGCCACCTGAACGCCTCCATCCTGCTGCGCCCCACGCTGCCCACGCATCCCGATTTGTCCAAGGTGCTGGAAGAAGGCGGCAACGGCATCCGCCTGGCGCTGGATCGCGACATGGAACTGCCCGTGGATCGCCTGGAAATCTCCGGCGCGATCTTGGATAAAAAGGCCAAGCAGTTGGAGGACTTGCTGTGGAGCTACATCCCCGGCGAGCATCACCACCTGCGTAACGATGGCATCGGCACGATTACCGGCACCACCGGAGAAACGCTGAGGTCCCACCCGCTCGCGCTTACGCAGCTGCTCATCGCCTATCATCTGCTGACTGCCGCCTCCGACGTCGTTAAGTAAAATACCGGGTGGCGCGGAGCTATCCCGCCGCATCCGGCAACGGTTTTCGTCTTTGAAATTTAGGAGAAACACATGTCTTCCCGTAGAGAATTAGCCAACGCCATCCGCGTGCTCAGCATGGACGCGGTGGAGAAGGCCAAGTCCGGCCACCCCGGCATGCCCATGGGCATGGCCGACATCGCCGAAGTGTTGTGGAATGATTTCCTGAAACACAACCCGGACCATCCCAAGTGGGCCGACCGCGACCGCTTTATTCTCTCCAACGGCCACGGCTCCATGCTGCATTACACGCTGCTGCACCTGTCCGGCTATGACCTGCCCATGGACGAGATTAAGCGCTTCCGCCAACTCCATTCCAAAACGCCCGGCCATCCCGAATACGGTTACACGCCGGGCGTCGAGACCACCACCGGCCCGCTGGGGCAGGGGCTCACCAATGCGGTCGGCATGGCGCTGGCGGAAAAGCTGCTCGCCGGCCAGTTCAACCGGGACGGCCATCACATCGTGGATCACTACACCTACGTGTTTCTGGGCGACGGCTGTTTGATGGAAGGCATCTCGCACGAGGCCTGCTCGCTCGCGGGCACACTCGGCCTCGGCAAGCTCATCGCGTTCTATGATGACAACGGCATCTCCATAGACGGCCACGTGGAAGGCTGGTTCACCGACGACACCCCGAAGCGCTTCGAGGCCTACGGCTGGCACGTGGTGCCGGGTGTGGACGGCCACAACGCCGACGCGGTGAAGAAGGCGATTCTCGAAGCACGCTCCGTGAACGACAAACCGTCGCTCATCTGCTGCAAGACCGTGATCGGTTTCGGCGCGCCGAATCTGTGCGGCAGTCACGACTGCCACGGTGCCGCTCTGGGTGAAAAAGAGATTGCCGCCACGCGTGAGAACCTGGGCTGGAAGCACGAGCCGTTTGTCATTCCTGACGAGTACTATAAAGGCTTCGATGCGCGCCCCAAAGGCGCCAAGGCGGAGGCGGATTGGAACCAGCGCTTCGCCGCGTACCAAAAGGCTTACCCGGAGCTGGCCGCGGAGCTGGAGCGCCGGCTCAAGGGCGAACTGCCCCAGGACTGGGCGCAAAAGGCGGATGAGTTTATCAAGGCGGTGGACGCCAAGGCCGAGACCATCGCCACGCGCAAGGCTTCGCAAAACACACTGAACGGCTTTGGCCCGCTGTTACCCGAACTACTCGGCGGCTCGGCGGATTTGGCCGGTTCGAATCTTACTATCTGGAAGGGATCCAAAGGTGTCAGCAATACCGTCTCCGACGGTAACTACATTTACTACGGCGTGCGCGAATTCGGCATGTCGGCGATCATGAACGGCATCGCGCTGCACGGTGGATTCATCCCCTACGGCGCGACGTTCCTCACGTTCTCCGAGTACGCACGCAACGCGCTGCGCATGGCGGCGCTGATGAAGCAGCGCGTGCTGTTCGTTTACACCCACGACTCCATTGGCATGGGCGAAGACGGCCCCACGCACCAGCCGGTGGAGCAGACCGCGACCCTGCGCCTGATGCCCAACATGCAGGTGTGGCGTCCGTGCGACGCGGTGGAGTCCGCCGTGGCGTGGAAGTGCGCCCTCGAGCGCAAGGACGGACCTTCCAGCCTGATCTTCTCGCGCCAGAATCTGCCGCATCAGAAGCGCGACGAGCAACAGATCGCCGCCATCGCGCGCGGTGGTTATGTGCTGTTTGAGGCCGAGTATCCGGTACAGGCGATCATCATTGCCACCGGCTCTGAAATCGCGCTCGCCACCGCCGCCGCTCGCGAATTGAATGACCGCGGCTTCGGTATTCGCGTCGTGTCCATGCCGTGTACGCAGTTGTTCGACGCGCAGGATGAAGCCTACCGCGAATCGGTGCTGCCCAAGGTGATCAAGGAGCGCGTGGTGGTCGAGGCGGGCGTGACCGACGGCTGGGCCAAATATGTCGGGTTCGAGGGCAAGGTGATCGGCATCAACCGCTTCGGCGAGTCCGCCCCGGGGGGTGAGTTGTTCAAGCACTTCGGTTTCACCACGGAGAAAGTGATAGAGGCGGTGACGGATTTACTATAACTACAGATACAAGAGAAACAGATACAAGAGAAAAGATAAAAGAGAAAAGTAAATGTAAATTTTACTGAATTTTGCTCTTGTATCTTTTCTCTGCTTTAAGCAGGGATTTGCACGCAATTTTTTAGCAATCTTTTGGAGAGTATTATGGCAATTAAAGTGGCAATCAACGGCTATGGCCGCATTGGACGCAACGTGTTGCGCGCGGTGTATGAAGGCAAGCGTAATAAAGACATCCAGATCGTGGCGATAAACGATCTCGGCAACGCCGAGACCAACGCCTACCTTACGCAGTACGACACGGTGCATGGGAAGTTCCCCGGCACGGTGAGCGTGGAAGGCGATTTCATGATCGTGAACGGCGACAAGATTCGTGTCTGCTCCGAGCGCGATCCGTCGAAGCTGCCGTGGGGCGAGCTGGGCGTGGACGTGGTGCATGAGTGCACCGGCATCTTCACTACCAAGGACAAGGCCGGCCTGCACCTCAAGGCGGGCGCGAAGAAGGTCATCATCTCCGCGCCGTGCACCGATGTGGACGCGACCATCGTGTACGGCGTGAACCACAAAGTCCTGAAGAGCAGTGACACGGTGATTTCCAACGGCTCCTGCACCACCAACTGCCTGGCACCGCTCATTGCACCGCTGCATGAAAAGATCGGCATCGTGCACGGCCTGATGACCACGATACACAGCTATACCAACGACCAGGTGCTGACCGACGTGTATCACAGCGATCTGCGCCGCGCGCGCTCGGCGACCATGTCGCAGATTCCAACCAAGACCGGCGCCGCCGCCGCTATCGGCCTGGTGTTGCCGGAACTCGCCGGCAAGCTCGACGGCTTTGCGGTGCGTGTGCCGACCATCAATGTGTCGCTCGTGGATTTGACCTTTGTCGCCGCACGCGAAACCAGCGTGAGCGAGATCAACGCCATCATGAAAGAGGCGGCCAACGGCGAGTTGAAAGGCGTGTTAAACTACAACGACAAGCCGCTGGTGTCGGTGGACTTCAACCACGACCCGGCCTCCAGCACCTATGATGCGACGCTGACCAAGGTCGTTGACGGCAAGCTGGTCAAGGTGCTCGCCTGGTACGACAACGAGTGGGGTTTCTCCAACCGCATGTTGGACACCACCGTCGCGTTGATGAATGCTAAATAAAATGTAGGTCGGTTCAAGCGCGTAGCGCGGAACCGACTTATGTCTGATCCGCTACGCTTGATCCGACCTACCTATAAAAAGAGCCAACCATGTCAATCATCAAACTGGAAGAACTGGGAAATTTAACCGGCATGCGCGTGTTGATCCGCTGCGATCTCAACGTGCCCATGAAGAACGGCGAGATCACCGACGAGACGCGCATCTACGCCTCGGTGCCGACCATCGAGTACGCGAGGATGGTGGGCGCGAAGGTGATGGTGATGTCGCACCTGGGCAGGCCGGAAGAAGGCGTGTACGATGAAAAGTTTTCGCTTGCGCCGATTGCCGAGAAACTCTCCGAGCATCTCGGTAAAAAGGTGCGCCTGGTGAAGGACTGGCTGAACGGCGTGGAGGTCGAGAACGGCGAGGTGGTGCTGTTGGAAAACGTGCGCTTCAACAAGGGCGAAGAGGCCAACGACGATGCGCTGGCGAAAAAGATGGCCGCGTTGTGCGACGTGTTCATCATGGACGCCTTCGGCACCGCGCACCGCGCTCAGGCTTCCACGCACGGTGTGGCCAAATACGCGCCGGTCGCCTGCGCCGGACCGCTGCTGTGGAAGGAACTCAAGGTCCTGCACACGGCGTTTAAAGCCCCGGCGCGTCCCATGGTGGCGATAGTCGGCGGCTCCAAGGTGTCGTCCAAGCTCGCCGTGCTGGAGACCCTGTCCGAGGTCGTGGATCAATTGATCGTGGGCGGCGGCATCGCCAACACCTTTATCGCCGCGGCGGGTTACAACGTGGGCAAGTCGCTGCACGAGCCGGACTTGATCCCGGTCGCCAGGCGCTTGTCGGAAAAGGCCAAGGCGCGCGGCGCGGAGATACCCGTGCCGGTGGACGTGGTGTGCGCCAAGGAATTTTCCGAAACCGCCAAGGGTACGTTGAAGGACGTGGACCAGGTCGCTGACGATGACATGATACTGGACATCGGCCCGAAGACCGCCGCGCGTTTGGTGGACATGCTGAAAAATGCCAGGACCATCGTATGGAACGGCCCGGTGGGCGTGTTTGAATTCGACGAGTTCAACGCCGGCACCGAAACCTTGGCGCGCGCCATTGCCGCCAGCCCCGCGTTCTCGCTCGCGGGCGGCGGCGACACGCTCGCGGCCATCGCCAAATACGACATTGAACACATGATTACCTATATCTCCACCGGCGGCGGTGCGTTTCTGGAATTCATGGAAGGCAAAACCTTGCCCGCGGTGGAGATTCTGGAACAGCGCGGAAAAGAGACGGCAGCAAGTGGTAAGTCTAAGTCATCGTAGGTCACGTTGCGCAGCAACGTGACAGAATGTCAGGTAGCTGACGTAGCCTGACCTGCTAATTATGCTAAGACGCACTAAAATCGTCGCCACTATCGGCCCCGCCACCGATGATCCGAAGGTGCTGGATCGGATGATCGAGGCGGGCGTGGACGTGGTGCGCGTCAATTTCTCCCACGGTGAGCCCGAACAGCAGCGCCTGCGCGCCGAGACGGTGCTGAACCGCGCGCGCGCCTACGGCAGACAGATCGGTGTGCTGGCCGATTTGCAAGGCCCGAAAATCCGCATTGAGCGTTTCAAGCAAGGCAAGATCACCCTGCGGGAGGGAGACAAGTTCACCCTTGATGCGCGCTGCAAGCAGGATGAGGGGACGCAAGAGCGCGTCGGCATCGTCTACAAAGAGCTGGTGCAGGATGTTCGCCGCGGCGATAACCTGCTGCTCGATGACGGACGCATCGTGCTGTGGGTGGAGCAGGTAGAGGACCATGAGATACGCTGCCGGGTGGTGGTGGGCGGGGGGCTATCGAATAACAAGGGCATCAACCGTCAGGGCGGAGGCTTGAGCGCGCCCACGCTCACCGACAAGGATCGCGCCGACATCAAGACCGCGGCGGCGATGCAGGCCGATTACCTGGCGGTATCTTTTCCACGCACCGCCGAAGACATCCACGAAGCGCGCCGCCTGTTTCAAGCCGCGGGCGGCACCGGCGGCATCGTGGCCAAGATCGAGCGCGCCGAGGCGCTGAACTGTCTCGAGGAGATCATCGAGGCGAGCGACGTGGTGATGATCGCGCGCGGTGATCTGGGCGTGGAGATCGGCGACGCCGCGCTGCCGCCGGTGCAGAAGCGCATCATCCAGCTCGCGCGCACCCTGAATCGCGTGGTGATTACCGCCACGCAGATGATGGAGAGCATGATCGAAAGCCCCATCCCGACGCGCGCCGAGGTGTTCGACGTGGCGAACGCGGTGCTGGACGGCACCGACGCGGTGATGCTCTCGGCCGAGACCGCGACCGGCAAATATCCCGACAAGGCGGTGGCGGCGATGGATCGCATCTGCCGCGAGGCGGAGAAGCAGCGCGTGACGTGCGTCTCCGATCACCGCATTGATACCGAATTCAAGCGCATAGACGAGGCCATCGCCATGGCCACCATGTACACCGCCAACCACCTGGGCGCGAAGGCGATCATCGCGCTCACCGAATCCGGCTCCACACCGCTGTGGATGTCGCGCATCAGTTCCGGCATCCCCATCTTCGCCCTCACCAAGCACGCCGAGACGCGGCGCAAGGTGACGATCTACCGCGGCGTGTATCCGGTGAGCTTCGACATCCCCAGCACCAATCACGCCGAGGTCAATAAAGAAGCGGTGGATGAGCTGGTGCGCAGGGGCGTGGTGCGCGAGGGCGATCTGCTTATCATCACCAAGGGCGATCTCATGGGCATGCACGGCGGCACCAACGCCATGAAGATCGTGCGCGTGGGGGATATGGTCGCGCCATAAAATACCGTATCCGGCGCACTACCTAAACGGTGTGTGACGCTATACAATAACCTGACTCAGAAATCCACACAGCCTTAAAAGGAGTTCCACAATGCCCTTTATTTCCATGCGCCAATTACTCGATCACGCCGCCGAACACGGCTACTGTGTGCCCGCCTACAACGTCAACAACATGGAGCAGATGCACTCCATCATGCAGGCCGCCGATGCGGTCAATGCGCCGGTCATCATGCAGGCCTCCGCCGGCGCGCGCTCCTATGCGGGCGAACCGTTCCTGCGCCATTTGATGTGGGCGGCGGTCGAGATGTATCCGCACATCCCCATCGTCATGCACCAGGATCACGGCGCGTCGCCCGAGGTGTGCATACGCTCCATCCAGAGCGGCTTCACCTCGGTGATGATGGACGGCTCGCTCAAGGAAGACATGAAGACGCCGGCGTCTTACGAATACAACGCCGAAGTCACGCGCAAGGTAGTCGAAATCGCGCACGCCTGCGGCGTGTCGGTGGAAGGCGAGCTCGGCTGCCTGGGTTCGCTGGAGAGCGGCAAGATGGGCGAGGAAGACGGTCATGGCTCCGATGAGACGCTCGATCACTCCCAGTTGCTCACCGACCCGGAAGAGGCCGCGCAGTTCGTCGCCGACACCAAGGTGGACAGCCTCGCCATCGCCATCGGCACCAGCCACGGCGCGTACAAATTCACCCGTCCACCGACTGGCGATATCCTCGACATCCAGCGCATCAAGGAAATTCACGCGCGCATCCCCGACACGCATCTGGTGATGCACGGCTCGTCTTCGGTGCCGCAGGAGTGGCTGGAGATCATCAACAAATACGGCGGCGACATCCGCGAGACCTACGGCGTGCCGGTGAAGGAAATCCAGGAAGGCATCAAGCACGGCGTGCGCAAGGTCAACATCGACACCGACTTGCGCCTCGCCGCCACCGGCGCCATGCGCAAGGCGATGGCGGAAGACCCGTCCGAGTTCGACCCGCGCAAATTCTTCAAGGCCGCCACCAAGGCGATGATGGAAATCTGCAAGGCGCGCTTTGAAGCGTTCGGTTGCGCCGGTCAGGCCGCCAAGATCAAACCCGTCAACCTGGAAATCATGACCAAGCGCTACGCCAAGGGCGAGCTCGACCCGCGCGTTACCGCGAGCAAAGCCAAGGCAGCGGCGGGCAAGCGCTGATACTTAACAAGATGGTTGGAACAAAAAACCCCGTGCAGCAAGCTGCACGGGGTTTTTTGTTACGGCTGAGTTACGGTTTTTTGGGTATCGGATCCGCTACGCTTGATCCGACCTACATTATTACGAGAAAAGAACCCCCTGAACTCCCTGTGGTTTGCAAATAATTAGCAAGCGTAGCGTGCGCTGTGCGCACGAAACACCACGCCATGAAATGGCGTGCACAGCGCATTCCACGTTTACTGTTTTGGCGGCGGTGGCAATATGCCGAAGGCCGGGTCGTTGCTATCGCCTTGGGCGAGAATCATGCTGTAGATGAAGGCGGGTACGGCGGTGCCTTTGCGGCCGTTCACGACGACCAGGGGTGTGCCTTCGATGCCATGTTTTTCGGCGAGCTCGATGTCCTCACGCAGTACATTCCCGGTTTCGGGAGAGTTGACGCACGCCTCAAGCGACTTACGCTTGGCCGTGTCACCACCCGCGGCGATTTGCCAGATGCGCTCCAGGCTAAGGCGGCCTTGTTCGGCGAACATGGCGCCGCGCACGTGCGCGAATTCCGGCGTACCGTGCAAGCAAATCTGCACCTTGGCGCCGAGGCAACTGATGCCGCCGCCGTCATGCCGCGCGTGCGGATTACATTGCGTGTCGAGCGGGTAGTGGCGCGACTCTTTCGTCCACGAACCGGCGGGGGTGATGCGCCGTATCTCTTGCAGCGCTTGTTCCATGTTTTTGCAGTGCGAGCAGCGGATGTCGGACCACTCGATGAGGTGTACCGGCGCAAGCGCCGGGCCGAAGCTCACGCGTTTTGGATCCGGCATGCCGGGCAGGGACTTGGACTTGCGGTAGATATTGAGTGACGCGCTGGTCGCCTCTTGCACGCCTGGCGGCAGCGAGGTGAGGAATTCTTCCAGCGGCGGCCTTTGCACCACCGGCACCACGGCGCCTGTTTCTTGCGCCAAAGTGGAGAGCGGCGCCGTGGTCAGGTCTTTGACCGGCGTGCGCAGGCCGGGATAAATGAGCGCCGCCAGGGTGACCACGAGCACGCCACCCGTGAGCAGCATGGGCTGTCCCCAGCTTGTGCTTTCGGGTTTCAATTTGAAGAAGGCGAGATAAGCCGAACCCCATACCAAAACATAAAACACGATACAGGTGGGGCAGAAGACCTTGATCGCCGCGCTGTAACCGAGCAACAGCAGGGCGATGAGCGCGCCCGCGCCGGTGACCAGGCGTAGCGCCTGAATGGTATCCGCGCCGGGCTGTGAGCGGCGCGCGCGCTGCCAGAGCAGTCCGGATAAAAGCAGCGTGACCACGCTCCAGGCCACGCCCCAGCCCGCAACGGGAATGCCGGTGTAGCGATGCACGTTCTCGCTCAGCGCCGAGTTCCATACTCCGGCGCAGTTGAACGTGGCGCTGAGGGTGCACAGCGGCGCGCTCCCGCCGCCGCGCATGACGACGAGCTCTATCCACTGATAAAGCGTCACGGCGAGCGCGGCCAGGCTGAGTACGATCAGCGCGATGGCGTAGCGTTTAACGGAGGAAGGATTCGTCATCGCTCAAGGAGTCAAACACATATTTAAACCAACACTCTAGCAGAGTCTTATAATGAGGTACAAGGGCCGTCATGTTAACGGAATGGCCAGGATGCGGAAAGGGAGCGGAAGCTGATGGCGGGTACGGTGCTGGTCGCGTTGCTGACGTACATGCTGATGCTGTGGGCGTTTTTGCACCCCAAGCGGCGCGCGGTGCATGTGCCGGTGATGGTTTCGGTGATGCTGTTTGACCTCGCCATGCCGGTCTATCTGTATCTTACCAAGGACTGGTACCGGCGCTTGATTGAGGAGGGCGAGCTCACCTCGTTTTTGCTATGGACGCATTTTTTGCTGCTGACCATGCTGTACACCCTGTATATCATGCAGATTAAAACCGCGTTGCGCCTGCTGCGCCGGGATGACAGCGCGCGCGCCGAGCACCGCGCGCAAGGCCAGGCGGTGCTGCTGGTGCGCGCCTTTGTAATATTCACCGGTGCGCTGCTGGTGGAAGTGCCGCCCCCGCCCCTTTGAGAACTGGCTAAACGGACGGGTTGGAATTATAATGAACGAAAACCCCGGCTGCGCACCGCGCGCTCGCGGTTTCTTTCAAGATGTCTACCGTTATGCTCGCACAGTGTGCGATGCGATCAGGCTTGACAAAGAATTAGACTTATACTTAGTCTAAGTTTAAACAACCACCACCGTCGAGGCGGTTTCGTCTATCCCCTAGCCCAATGTGAGGATGTGCTATGCAACTCAAAGGCAGCAAAACCCATGAAAATCTGAAGTACGCCTTCGCGGGCGAATCCCAGGCCAACCGCCGTTATCTGTACTTCGCCGCCAAGGCCGACGTGGAAGGCTACAACGACGTGTCCGCCGTGTTCCGCTCCACCGCGGAAGGCGAGACCGGCCACGCGCACGGCCACCTGGAGTACATGGAGGCCTGCGGCGATCCGGCCTGGAGCGCGAGAACGCGGAGAAGACTTCCTCGGTGCACTTTCTGCGCTTTGAGCTGACCCAGCCGATGATCGCCGCAGTGAAAAAGGGCGCCAACATCGCCGCCGGCATCGCGCATCCGGCCTATGATTATCAAGTCCCTTCCATTGCGGATGACGTGCGCGCCGCGCTGGCGCGGGACCTGGATTAGTGTATCCCGCGCGCACAGTGGGGGGCGCGCTGCTGTGCGTGTTCATGGCTGCCGCGGCCTGGGCGGACAGAGAAGACCCGCTACGCCATGATGATGAAGACGGCGTGCGCTGGCAGGAGCAGGAAAAGCCGCTGCCCGCCTACCCGCTGGAAGCCGGCCTGATAGAGGTCAAGCCCGACGGCGCGCGCGGGTCTTTTCAGTATCGTCTCGATACTGAATCGCTCAGCACCCATCCCGACGGCATCGTCACCTATACGGTGATCGTGCAGTCGGACAGCGGCGCGCAAAATGTGTTGTTCGAGGGCATCCGCTGTTCCACCAAGGAGTACAAGACTTATGGTGTGGGCACAGCGGAACAACAGCTTCAACCCGTCAAGGAAACAAGCTGGCGCAAGATATACAACAAGGACCCGATACGCCACCGCATCGAGCTGTACACTTACTACGTATGCGACGCCAACCAGTCGGTTCTGCCGCCCAAGCGCATCATCGAGCGCCTGCGCCATCCTGATAGAATACCTTCGCCTTATAACTCGGGCCCGTGATTGACCCATGAGCCGCGCCTATGATGCTTCCGCGATAGAAGTACTGAGCGGCCTGGAGCCGGTGCGCCGTCGCCCCGGCATGTACACCGAGACCGAGCGCCCGAATCACCTGGCGCAGGAAGTCATAGACAACAGCGTGGACGAGGCGCTGGGCGGTTATGCAAAACACATCACTGTCACGCTGCACCAGGACGGCTCGCTTTCCGTGGCCGACGACGGACGCGGCATGCCGGTGGACATGCATCCTGAAGAAAAGCTGCCGGGGGTGGAGCTGATTCTCACGCGGTTGCACGCGGGCGGCAAGTTTTCCCATCAGACCTACCGTTATTCCGGCGGACTGCACGGCGTCGGCGTGTCGGTGGTGAACGCGCTGTCCAAAAAACTCGAAGTCTGGGTGCGCCGCGGCGGCAAGGAATACCACATGGCGTTCAAGTCCGGCGCCAAGGCGAGTGAACTCAAGGCGACGGGCGCGGTGGCGAAAAACCTCACCGGCAGCACGGTGCGCTTCTGGCCCGAGGAACAATTTTTCGACACCACCAGATTTTCCGTCCCGCGCCTGAAACACCTGCTGCGCGCCAAGGCCGTGCTGTGCAGCGGCCTCAAGGTGAGTTTTACTGACGAGGCGAGCGGCGAAAGCGAGAGTTGGCATTACGAAGACGGCATCAAGAGTTATCTGAGCGCGGCGCTCAAGGGCGTTACGACGACGCCCGATGAACCCTACACCGGCAGTCTCGCGGGCAATAACGAGACCGTGGACTGGGCCGTGACCTGGCTGCCGGAAGACGGCGACCTGGTCACGGAAAGCTACGTCAATTTGATCCCCACCACGCAGGGCGGCACGCACGTCAACGGATTCCGCGGCGGCTTGACCGAGGCGTTGCGCGAGTTCTGCGAATTCAGGAACCTGCTGCCGCGCGGCGTGAAGCTCGCGCCGGAAGACGTGTGGGAGCGCTGCACCTATGTGCTGTCGGTGAAATTGCTTGAACCGCAGTTTACCGGCCAGACCAAGGAACGCCTCACCTCGCGCGAGTGCGCGGCGTTCGTCGGCGGCGTGGTGAAGGACAGTTTCAGTCTGTGGCTCAACCAGCACACCGTGCAGGGCGAGACCATCGCCAATCTCGCCATCGCCATCGCCGAGCGGCGTTTGCGCGCGGCCAAAACCGTGGTGCGCAAGAAAATCACCGGCGGCCCGGCGCTGCCCGGCAAGCTCGCGGATTGCGTTTCACAAGACCTCGCGCGCACCGAATTATTTCTGGTGGAAGGCGACTCGGCCGGCGGCTCCGCCAAGCAGGCGCGCGACCGTAACCATCAGGCGATACTGCCGCTACGCGGCAAGATCCTCAACACCTGGGAGGTGACCTCGGCGCAAGTCCTCGCCTCGCAAGAGGTGCACGACATCGCGGTGGCCCTGGGCGTGGATCCCGGCTCGGCTGATTTAAGCGGCTTGCGTTACGGCAAGGTATGCATCCTGGCCGACGCCGATTCCGACGGCGCACACATCGCAACCCTGCTGTGCGCGCTGTTCCTGCGCCATTTCCAGCCCTTGGTGGCGGCGGGCCATGTGCACGTCGCCATGCCGCCGCTGTACCGCATTGATGCGGGCAAGGAAGTGTTTTACGCCCTGGACGAGGGCGAAAAACAGGGCGTGCTGGATCGCATCGCGGCGGAAAATATCAAAGGCAAGGTGAATATCCAGCGCTTCAAGGGCTTGGGTGAAATGAACCCGCGGCAGTTGCGCGAGACCACCATCGCGCCGGATACGCGCCGTCTGATTCAGTTGACGCTGGATGAGAGGGATCAGGCGCCGAAGCTGCTCGACATGCTGCTCGCCAAAAAGCGCGCCGCCGACCGGCGCGAGTGGCTGGAACAAAAAGGCAACCTGGCCGAGGTGTAGGCGTCAGGTTATTGCAGGTCAGGCTGCCAGACAGTCAACCTGATGCTGATGAATGCCATCGCCCACCCTCTCCCCAACCCTCTCCCGCCCTGCGGGAGAGGGGGATGTTCCCTCTCCCCGTTTGCGGGGAGAGGGCCAGGGAGAGGGGTGAGTCATCGTAGATCAGGCTGCGAAGCTGCCTGACAATCTCTGTGTCACGGAGCGCTGCGCGCACCGTGACCTACGCGCTGAGTACTCATAAGTCAGTAGGTCAGGCGAGGCTGTTGCCCAGGCCGGTGAGCGGCGCCACCACCAGCATCAGCAAAAGCTGGAGGGCGATCAATACCGCGACCGGCGAGAAATCCAGACCGGAGATGGGCGGGATGTAGCGGCGCACGGGTTTGAGCAGCGGCTCGGTCAGGTCGTGCAGCAGCGCGGTGAGCGGATTGTAATCACCGGGCCTGACCCAGCTCAAAATCACCTGGATGATAATCCCGATCAGGAATATGTAAATCAGCAGTTGCAGCAGCCCCGCCAGCGCGAGCACCAGCAGGCCCGGCAGGCGCAACACGTGGCCCAGCGCGATGGCGGTGAGCGTAAGCTCCATCATCTTGAGCGCCAGCAGCAATAGCACGGAGGCGAGGTCTATGCCGAGCAGGCCAGGGATGATGCGGCGCAAGGGCTTGAGCGGCGGATTGGTGATCTTGACCAGAAATTGCGACAGCGGGTTGTAAAAATCCGCGCGCACCATCTGCAGCAACAGTCGCAGCATGACGGCGAGGATATACAACCCGAATACGGTTTGAATCAGATAGGCCGCGGCCTGGCCGAAATAATTCATGCATCCCCCCCCAGTTGTTTGGCAAGTTCCACCGAACGCGCCTGTGCCGCCTTGAACGCGGCCTCGAATAATTCCCGCAACCCCCCCTGCTCCAATACCTTGAGCGCCTGTTCCGTGGTGCCGCCCTTAGACGTGACGCGCGCGCGCAGTTCGGCGGTGCTCTCATTGCTCTCCAGGGCGATCTTCGCCGCGCCGAAGGCGGTTTGCAGCGTCAGCAGGCGCGCGGTGGCGCGCGTCAGCCCCGCTTTTACCCCGGCTTCCTCCAGCGCCTCCATGACCAGGAAAAAATACGCGGGCCCGCTGCCGGACAGCGCGGTGACCGCGTCCATGAGCGTTTCGTCTTCCAGCCATACCGCGACGCCCACCGCGCGCAAAATACTCTCCGCCGCGCTCTTTTGCGCGTCACTGGTCAGGGCGTTGGCATACAACGCGCTGGCGCCGCTTTGCACTAGGGCGGGCGTATTCGGCATGGCGCGCACGATGGCCTGGCCGCCTCCGAGCCAGTGATCCAAATCCGCAATATGGACACCCGCGGCGATGGAAATAACCAGCGGCCGGGTTTGCAGCGCCCGCGGCGCGAGTTCGGTGGCGACCTGCTTTATCGCCTGCGGTTTCACCGCCAGCAGCCACACCGCGCTGTGTTGCGCCGCTTCCAGGTTGGACTGCGTGGTGTGCACGAAAAAGCGCTCGTGCAGGGCGGCGAGTTTCGCATTATCAGGATCAGAGACCCAGATGGCCTGGGCGTCATAGCCGTCAGCGATTAATCCGCCGATCAGGCTCGCCGCCATGTTCCCCCCGCCGATGAAGGCCATACTATGCATGGTAAGTGTTCCTGTTTCTTGCAAGTTTAACGCATTTTGGCGCGCGCGCCGAAAATGGCCGTGCCCACGCGCACCAAAGTCGCGCCTTCGGCTATCGCCGCCTCCACGTTATCCGACATGCCCATGGATAAGGTATCGAGATGCCATCCTTGCGCATCAAGCTCATGGTATGCCTGGTGCAGCTTATGAAAAGCGCTGCGCTGCGTATTAAAGTCCGGCGTCGGCGCAGGCAGCGTCATGAGTCCGCGCAATCTCAAGCGCGGCAGCCGCGCCACCGCGCGCGCCAGCTCCGGCAGCTCATCCAGCGTGGTTCCCGCCTTGGTGGCCTCGCCGCTTACGTTGACCTGCAAGCAGATGTTGAGAGGTACCAATGATTCAGGGCGCTGCTCGCTCAAGCGCCGGGCTATGCCTAAGCGATCAATGCTGTGCACCCAGCTAAAATGCGCGGCGATGAGTCTGGTTTTATTACTTTGTACCGGACCGATAAAGTGCCACTCAATGCCGCGATCCATAAGTCTAGGGTCAGTTATTTTAGCAAGCGCCTCCTGCACATAGTTTTCCCCGAAGCGCGTAAGCTCGGTCTTGAGCGCCGCCTCGATATACTCCACCGGGCAGGATTTACTGACCGCGACGATGTCTGCCGAACCGGGCGCGCGGCCGTATGCCGCCTCGGCCTTGGCGATACGTAGTCTCAGCGCTGCGATGCGTTCGGCGATCAGGGTGGTTGCGTCCATGACGGTTAAGCGTTACCTTAAACAGACTTAAGAATAAAAAGGGCACACGATGGATATCGCCGAACTGCTGGCCTTCAGCGTTAAAAACAACGCCTCCGATCTGCACCTCTCTGCGGGCATGCCGCCTATGATCCGCGTGGACGGCGATATGCGCAAGATCAATGTGCCGCCGCTGGAGCACAAACAAGTGCACGCGCTGGTGTACGATATCATGAACGACAAGCAGCGCAAGGATTACGAGGAATTTCTGGAAACCGATTTTTCGTTTGAAATTCCCGGCCTGGCGCGCTTCCGCGCCAACGCCTTCAACCATCTGCGTGGCGCGGGCGCGGTGTTCCGCACCATTCCCTCCAAGATCAAGACCCTGGAAGAGTTGGGTTGTCCGCCGATCTTCAAGGAGATCGCCGATCAGATACGCGGCATTGCACTGGTTACCGGCCCCACCGGCTCGGGCAAGTCTACCACGCTCGCGGCCATGGTTAATTACATCAACGAGACGCGCCACGAGCACATCCTCACCATAGAAGATCCGATTGAATTCGTGCACGAAAGCAAAAACTGCCTCATCAATCAGCGCGAGGTGCACCGCGACACGCTGGGCTTCAACGAGGCGCTACGTTCATCCACGCGCGAAGACCCGGACGTGATTCTGGTGGGCGAGCTGCGCGATCTTGAAACCATCCGCCTCGCGCTCACCGCCGCCGAGACCGGTCACCTGGTATTCGCCACGCTGCACACCAGTTCCGCGGCCAAGACCATAGACCGCATCATAGACGTGTTCCCAGCGGCGGAGAAAGACATGGTACGGACGATGTTTTCAGAATCCTTGCGCGCGGTTATTTCTCAGGTGCTGTTGAAAAGGCCGGGCGGCGGGCGCATCGCTGCGTGGGAGGTCATGATCGGCACGCCCGCGATCCGCAATCTGATCCGCGAAAACAAGGTGGCACAGATGTACTCCGCGATTCAGACCGGGCAGGCGATTGGCATGCAGACGCTCGATCAATATTTGCAGGGGCTGGTGGCCAAGAATCTGGTGAGCAAGGCCGAGGCGCGTAATTACGCGGCCAGCAAAGAAACCTTCAAATAAAAAGGCTCAAGCGATGGATTTTAATACCTTATTGAAGATGATGGTGGAGAAAAACGCCTCCGATTTATTCATCACCGCGGGTATGCCGGCGAGCCTGAAAGTGCACGGCAAGATCGCGCCGGTGACGCCCGCGCCGCTCAACGCGGAACAGACGCGCGCCATCGCCTACAGCCTGATGGACGCCAAACAGCGCGCCGAGTTCGACAAAACCCAGGAGTGCAACTTCGCCATCAACCCGCCCGGCGTGGGGCGTTTCCGCGTCAACGTGTTCGTGCAGCAGCAGCGCGTCGGCCTGGTGCTGCGCAAGATCGAGACCAGGATACCCAACTTCGAGGAGCTGCGCCTGCCGCCGATACTGAAAGACATCGCCATGACCCAGCGTGGCCTGGTGATCTTCGTGGGCGGCACCGGCTGCGGCAAATCCACCTCGCTCGCCGCCATGGTCGGCTACCGCAACGAGAACAGCAGCGGCCACATCATCACCGTCGAGGACCCGATTGAATTCGTGCACGAGCATAAGGGCTGCATCATCACGCAGCGCGAGGTGGGCGTGGACACGGAAAGCTACGAGGTAGCATTGAAGAACACCCTGCGCCAGGCCCCGGACGTGATCCTGGTGGGTGAAATCCGCGCGCGCGAAACCATGGAGCACGCCATCGCCTTCGCCGAAACCGGGCACCTGTGCCTGTCCACCCTGCACGCCAACAGCGCCAACCAGGCCATGGACCGCATCATCAATTTCTTCCCGGAGGAGCGCCGCCGGCAACTGCTCATGGACCTCTCGCTTAATCTCAAGGCGGTGATCTCGCAACGCCTGATCCCGACCAAGGACGGCAAGGCGCGGCGCGCGGTGGTGGAAATCCTGCTCAATACGCCGTTGGCCGCCGATTTCATCCTGAAAGGCGAGGTGCATCAACTGAAGGACCTCATGGCGCGTTCCAATGAGCAGGGCATGAAGACCTTCGACCAGGCGCTGTTTGACCTCTACAAGACGGGCGAGATCAGTTACGAAGAGGCGCTGCGCAACGCCGACTCGCAAAACGAACTGCGCCTGATGATCAAGCTGAGCGAGGAGGGCGGTGCGCAAAAACTCGCCCAAGCCGCGACGGGCTTGACGCTGCAAGAGACGGATACCGACACCGGAAACCTGATGGTAAAGCGTAAATAGTTGTAGGTCAGGCTGCGAAGCTGCCTGACAATCACTGTGTCACGGAACGCTACGCGCACCGTGACCTACGTGTTTAAACTTGCTACTTGTAAAGCGTCAAACACCGGGCCGTCCACGCACACGCGTTTCATGGCCGGGCCGTGCGCGGTGCTGATCTCCACCACGCAACCCGCGCAGCCGCCCACCGCGCAGGCCATGTATTCTTCCAGCGACACTTGGCAGGGCAAATTGTAATCACGCGCCAGTTGCGCGCTCGCTTTCAGCATCGGGTGCGGGCCGCAGGCGTAGATCTCCACTTCTTTTCTCCGCGCGTCACTCAAGGCGTCGAGCCAGCGCCGCGCAAGATCAGTCACGTAACCCTCGAAACAGCCGGCATAGCCCTGCATACTGGCGAGGCGGCTCGCTATGCCCCAGTCTTCCATGAGCGGCATGGCGGCGATCACGCCTTCGGGCAGGCCGGGGATTAATATCTTTGAAGGCCGCGCCGTGAAGGGGAACAGTACTTCCGAGCCCATGATGACCAACGGCTGGTATTTTTTTTGCGCGCGCAACACATCGGCGAGAAACACCATGGGCGGAATGCCCACGCCGCCGCCCAACAGTAATGCGCGCGGCCGCTCCGGGTGCGGTGTGTAGGGCATGCCTATCGGCCCCATCAGGCTGATGGTTTCTCCCGTCTTGCGCCGCGCCAGCAGCCCCAGTCCCAAACCCGCGGTCTTGTAAAGAAACTCCACCCAGCCGTTGCCGGCGTCCACGCGCATGATGGACAGCGGGCGGCGCATCGGCAGCAGCGGATCGCAAGTGAGGTGCGCAAAGCTGCCCGGCCTGGCATGGGCCGCGCACTGCGGCGCACGCACGCGCAGCACGTATTGATGGCCTGGATAACTCTGATGCGAGAGCACCTCGGCGTCTTCGACGAAAATCGTGCCGCGATGATGGGGTTTAGGTTTATTCGAGTTCATACACCACTTCGCCCGCGAGCAGCGTGTGCGTCACGCGTCCCTTGAATTCCCAGCCCAGGAAAGGCGTGTTGCAGCCGCGGCTACGCAGGGTCTCCGCGCCGAGGGTCCAGTGTTGTTCGGGATCGAAGATGCAGATGTCGGCGGGTGCGCCTACCTGGAGCGTACCGGCTTCGATGCCGAGGATGCGCGCCGGGCCGATGGTCAGGCGCGCGAGCGCGTCCGGCAGTGAAAGCACGCCCTCTTGCGCCAAACGCAAGGTGAGCGGCAGCAAGGTTTCCAGCGCCGAGATGCCGGGTTCGGTCTCGCTGAAGGGGCCGAGTTTGGCGTCGGCCTCGTGTGGCTGATGATCGGAGCAGATGGCGCTCAACGTGTTTTGCGCCAGCGCGTGGCGCAAGCCTTCCAGATCGCGCCGCGCGCGCAGCGGCGGGCGCACGTGGCACAGGCTGTTGAAGTGGCCGAGATCCATGTCGGTGAGATGCAGGTGGTGTGCGCTCACATCGGCCGTCACCGGCAGGCCGTCATGCTGCGCGTGCCCTATCATCTGCACCGCGCGCGCGGAAGATACATGACAGAAATGCGCGCGTACGCCGGTTTGTTCGATCAGGATCAGCTCGCGCGCCACTGCGGCGGTTTCCGCGGACTCCGGAATGGCGGGCAGTCCCAGGCGCGTGCTCACCGCGCCCTCGTGCGCGCAACCGCCCGCCGCGAGCTGCGCGTCCTCGGCGTGCAGGAATACGGTGAGGCCATGCGTGGCCGCGTACTCCATGGCGCGGCGCATGATGAGCGCGTTGCTCACCGGATGCAGCGCATTGCTCACCCCCACGCAGCCCGCCTCTTTAAGCGCGGCCATTTCGCTCAGCTCCACACCAGCCAGACCCTTGGTGAGCGCGCCCAGCACCAGCACGCGCGCCTTGCCCGCCTGCGTGGCGCGCTGATGGATAAGCTCCGCCACCGCGGGTGTGTCTATCACCGGCTGGGTATCGGGCGGACAGCACAAGGTGGTGATGCCTCCCGCCGCCGCCGCCGCCGTCTCGCTGGCGATGGTCGCCTTGTGCTTGAAGCCCGGCTCGCGCAGCCGCGCCGACAGGTCTATGAGACCCGGGCACACGATGCGCCCCTGCGCGGAGATTGCACGCTCCGCCTTGAAGCCCGCGGGCGCCTTGCCCAGCGCGACGATGCGCCCGGCGTCGAGATGCAGGTCTTGCACCTGGTCCACGCCATAGCCTGGGTCTATCAATCTTCCATTTTTGATAGATATTTTCAATCAAGCCTCTCCTGAGTTTGTCGAAGGGCTGGGACGCAGGACGAGCGCCATGATGGCCATGCGTACCGCGGTGCCGTGGGTTACTTGCTGCAAAATCACCGAACGCGCCCCGTCCGCGACGCTGGAGGCGATCTCCACGCCGCGGTTGATCGGGCCGGGGTGCATCACGATGGCGTCCGGTTTGGCGCGGGAAAGCTTCTCCTCGGTGAGGCCGTACAGATGAAAGTATTCACGCTCGCTGGGAAGAAACGCCCCCTGCATGCGCTCGCGTTGCAGACGCAGCATCATCACCACGTCCACGTCGCAAAGGCCCGCACGCAGGTCGTGATACACGTGTACCCCCAGGGTTTCGATGTGTTGCGGGATCAGCGTCCTGGGCGCGATCACGCGCACGTCGGGCACGCCCAGCGTGGTGAGCGCGTGAATCTGCGAGCGCGCCACGCGCGAGTGCAGGATATCGCCCACGATGGCCACGCTGAGCGCGCCGAAGTCCGGCTTGTGGCGGCGGATGGTGAACATGTCCAGCATCGCCTGGGTGGGATGCGCGTGGCAGCCGTCACCGGCGTTGATGACGCTCACGTGCGGCGCGACGTGACGGGCGATGAAGTGCGCCGCGCCGCTCGCGCCGTGGCGCACCACGAACATGTCGCACTGCATGGCCTGCAGGTTGTGCAGCGTGTCCAGCAGCGACTCGCCCTTGCTGGCCGAGGAGGTGGACACGGCGATGTTGAGCACGTCGGCGGACAGACGCTTGGCGGCGAGCTCGAACGTGGTGCGGGTGCGCGTGCTGGGCTCGAAGAACAGGTTGACGATGGTCTTGCCGCGCAGCAGCGGCACCTTTTTCACCGTTTGCTCGCCCACGCTGGTGAACGATTCCGCCGTGTCGAGGATTTCGGTGAGCAGCGCTGGCTCCAAACCCTCGATGGTGAGGAAGTGGCGCAACCGCCCCTGGTCATCGAGCTGGATATTGTGCGATCTCATGACTTGCGCCGCACCGTGAGCACGAGCGGGTCGGGGCCGCTCAGTTTTACATATTCCTTGTTGCTCAATTCCATGTGTTGACCCACGACGCGCGCCTCGATGGGGAGTTCGCGCCCGCCGCGCTTCACCAGCACCGCCAGGGTCACGCTGGCCGGGCGTCCGTAGTCGAAGATTTCGTTCAGCGCGGCGCGGATGGTGCGCCCGGTGTAGAGCACGTCGTCCACCAGGATGATGTGCCGCTCCTCCACGCTGAACGGCAGGCGCGAGGGCTTGACCTCCGGATGCATGCCGATGCGCGTGAAGTCGTCGCGGTAAAACGAGATGTCCAGCACGCCCAGCGGTTCGGGCAGTTGCAACAGACGATGCAGTTTTTCCGCCACCCACACCCCGCCGGTGTGGATGCCGATCATGAGCGGGTCAGGCATGTCTTGCCGTTCGATCAGCGCGCGCAGCTCGCGCGCCAGGGTCTCGATCAGGTGCTGAACGTCCGGCGTGGCATTGCTCATCGGGCGCGCGTCTCATCCAGCCAGGTCTGCAAGATGACCTGCGCGGCGATATGGTCAATGGCGGGTTGACGACCGGCGGTCGCTCCCGGCCTCCTGCCTCCCGCGACACTAAGCCGTCCTTGGCTGGCGCGCCGGTTGTCGTTTTGTGACGCGCGCTGTGCGGCGTGCGAAGAGAGCCGCTCGTCCACGGTGTACACCGGCAGGCCGTAGCGCTGACCGAGTTGCAGGCTGAAACGCCGCGCCGCGCGCGCGACCGGGTGTTCTCCGCCCTCGCCCAGCGGCACGCCCACCACCAGCGCGCTCGGATGCCATTCCTGGATCAGGCGCGTGATCGCCTCCCAGTCCGGCTTGTTGCCGCGCGTGGGCAGGGTGACGAGCGGCGTGGCGCTGTGGGTGAGCTTCTGCCCCACCGCCACGCCGATGCGCCGGGTTCCGTAATCAAAACCGAGCAGGGTGGAGGTCATGCGTGACCCACGTCGCCGGACAGGCGCGTGACATCCACGCCGAGCGAGGCCGCCGCCATGCTCCAGCGCTGTTCGGCGGGGGCGTGAAACAGGATGTGCGTATCGGCTTGCACGCTGAGCCAGGCGTTATCCAGCAGTTCCTGCTCCAGTTGTCCCGGCGCCCAGCCCGCGTAACCGAGCGCGGCGAGCGCCGCGCCGGGGAAGGCGTCTTGCGCGAGGGCGTTGAGAATATCGGGCGAGGTGGTGAGACTGATCCCGTCGTTCACCGGCAGGCTGCTCTCCCATTGCAACGGCGGCTGATGCAGGACAAACAGCGCGCCGGTTTGCACCGGTCCGCCGAGATAAACCGGGCGGGCGGCGATGTCCTCGCGCGCGGGGCGGAGGGAGATCTGTTCCAGCAGATAGCCGAAGTTCAGGTCGAGCGGACGGTTGATAACGATGCCGAGCGCGCCCTCGTCATCGTGTTGACACAGGTAAATGACGCTGTGGAAAAAGTGGGGGTCCGCCAAGGAGGGCATGGCGATCAGGAAGTGATTCCGCAGGGACCCTGATTCAATCATGTATCCGCATAGTATCGGTCAAAACCGCCCTGTAGCACAAGGTGCGGCAGGCTGTTTTTTTCGCCGGCGGGCCTGTGGCTCATCCGGCTATTGCGTGGCGAAGCGGTTGTCGTGCAAAAACTGCCAGGTGCGCGTGATGTGCAGGATATCGGTCTCTTGCAGGATGTCCTTGGGGAAGGGGGCGAAGGGGGCGGCGAGCTGCACGATGCGCATCGCGGCGTCGTCCAGCGCCTTGTGGCCGGAGGAGCGGCGCAGTTCGACGCTGCGTACCTTGCCGTCGGGATTGAGCGCCACGTCCAGCACCAGATTGCCGGAGAGATTGTTGCGCTTGGCCTCCTCCGGGTAATTGAGATTGCCGATGCGCTCCACCTTGGCGCGCCATGCCTCCATGTAGGCGGCGTATTTGTATTCGCGCGTGGCCGCGGAGATGAATTTCGCGCGCGGGCGCCGCGCGTAGGCGGCGCGCGCGTGGTTGATTTCGGCGCTTAAGCTGGCGATTTGCTGCATACTCTGCGCCACCAAATCTTGCGCGGAGGGCCTGGCGTCCGCTTGCGCATCATCAGCGGGGCTTGCCTGCGGCGCGGAGCCCGTCTTGGGCTGCGTTTTGGCGGACGGGGCGGTCTGGTGCGCGGATGGGGTGTCGGCGCTCAGCACCGGCGGTGTGGATTTCACCTGCTCCGCGGCGGCGGGCGGCGGCGCCGTCTGTTCCACAGTGGCGGGGGGCGGCAGTTCCGGAGGCACGTCGGCATCGGTGTTGCCGCCGCCCTGCTGCTGGACGTTGGCCAGGGTGTCGGCGCGCTCCGGTTTCTGCGCCGAGGACTGGGTGACCAGCGTGATCTCCAGCGTGGACACGTGGTTTTGCAGGTTGTTTTTAAGCGCCTCGAAGTTTACGCCCAGAATCAGGATGGCGTGCAGCACGGCGGCAAAAAACAGCGTCAGCCCCAGCCGGTCATGCGTGCTCACGCCCGCACCCGCCGGGCGCGACAGGCGCTGGTCATTCCAGGGCGGCGGACTCGCTATTACCGCGGCCATAGGCTGGTGTGCAACCTCTTTAACATGGCGTGGCTAATGATACCGCTCAGCACGCCAAAGATCACGGCCGCCGTCATGAACACCGGCAATAAATAGAACAGGCCGGGATGCGGGATGAACCAGGCATAGGCGAGCCAGAAGTAGCAAGAGCACTGATCTTTGTGTTTTTTCTTGCCACTTGCTACTTGCTACTTGACACTTGTTTCTCAACCGCATCGAGAAACGCCGCTGAAATGTTTAACCCATACAATGCATCCAGTTCACGCGCGCACGTAGGGCTGGTGACGTTGATCTCGGTCAGGTAATCGCCAATCACGTCCAGGCCCACGAACAGCAAACCTTTCTCGCGCAGGGTGGGGCCAACCTGTTCGCAAATCCAGCGGTCGCGCGCCGAGAGCGGCACGCCCACGCCGTGCCCGCCCGCGGCGAGGTTGGCGCGCGTCTCGCCCGGTGCCGGCAGGCGCGCCAATGCATAGGGTACCGGCTCGCCGTTGATGAGCAGAATGCGTTTGTCGCCCGCGCTGATCTCCGGTAGGTAACGCTGCGCCATGACGAAATGCCGCGCGTACCCGGTCATGGTTTCGATAATCACGCCGATGTTGGGGATCATCCGCGCGCACGCGGAACACCGAGCTGCCGCCCATGGCGCCGAGCGGCTTTAAAATGATGTCGCCCTGCTCGTGCAAAAAATCGCGCAGTTGTCGCGGATTGCGCGTCACCAGGGTGGGCGGCGTGCACTGCGGGAACCAGGCGGTGAACAACTTTTCATTGCAGTCGCGCAGCGCGCGCGGTTTATTCACCACCAGCACGCCTTCCGCCTCGGCGCGTTCCAGCAGGTACGTGGTGTACACGTACTCCATGTCAAACGGCGGGTCTTTGCGCATCAGAATCACATCCAGCGCGGCGAGCGGCTCCGTGGTCTCCGCGCCGAAATCAAACCAGTGCGCGGGGTCGTCCCGCACGCGTAAGCCGCGCATGCGCGCGAAGCCGCGCCCGTCGCGCAGAAACAGGTCGCCCTGTTCCATGTAGGAAATTTTCCAGCCGCGCGCCTCCGCCGCGAGCAGCATGGCGAAGGTGGTGTCTTTTTCGATGTGTATCGTGGTGATGGGGTCCATCACCACGCCTATATGCAAGTTGCAAGTAGCAAGAGTGCTAACTGTTATGTTTTTCTTTGCCACTTGCTACTTGCTACTTACTACTTGACACTGCTTTCAGTTCCCTAGCCGCCGCCACTAAAGCCAGGCGCGCGATCACGCCGTAGGCGTAGAAGCGGTTCGGCTTGGCGTCCGGGGCTTGCGTGCGGTCGGGGTTGTTGCAGCTTTCGGCGAAGGCGAGCGGTTCAAAATAGCTGCCTGGCGCATTGAGGTTCTCATCCGTGCCGCGGTTTTGGTGTACGCGATAAAAGCCGCCCACCACGAATTGATTAATCATGTACACCACCGGCTCGGCCACCGCCTCGTCCCAGCTCTCGAAGGTGTACACGCCCTCCTGCAGGATCACCTTGCTCACCGCCTGGCCGCCCTTGGAGGCCGCCATCCCGGTGCGCTGCTTGCGGTTGAGATCGCGCACCTCGTCCGCCGAGCGCACCGTCATCACCCCCATGCCATAGGTGCCGGCGTCGGCCTTGACCACCACGAACGGTTTGTGCGGCAAGTGATATTCGTCGTATTTACGCTGGATGGCTTCGATGAGCGCGGCCACGTTTTTGGCCAGGCAATCCTCGCCCTTGCGCGTCATGAAATTGATCTCGCCGCACTGGCGGAACAGCGGGTCTATGAGCCAGGGGTCTATGTCTATCAGCTCGGCGAACTCGGCCGCCGCTAAGCTGTAATGGGTAAAGTGCGTGGATTTGAGCCGGTTCGACCAGCCCATGGCGAGCGGCGGAATCACCGGCTGCTCCAGGCCTTCCAGTATCCCGGGCCGTCCCTCCGAGAGGTCGTTGTTGAGCAGCACCATGCACGGGCTGAAGCCCTTCACGCCCACGCGGTCGCCGCCGCGGATGAGCGGCTCCATGCGCAGGCTGCGCCCGGAGGGCAGGGGGATGTCGCGCATCTGCTCAAGGTTGGGTATCAGCGAGCCGATGCGTATGTCGAAGCCCGCTTTTTGGATGACATCGCGCAGCGTGGCCAGGCTTTCCAGATAGTACACGTTGCGCGTGTGACTCTCCGGGATCAGCAGCACCTTGGCGGCCTGCGGACAGGTGCGCTCAATGGAGGTCTGCATCGCCTGCACGCACAGCGGCAGAAAGGCCGGGTTGAGATTGTTGAAGCCAGCCGGAAACAGGTTGGTGTCCACCGGCGCGAGCTTGTAGCCTGCGTTGCGCAGATCCACCGAGGTGTAAAACGGCGCCGGGGTGGCGCGCCACTGCGCGCGCAGCCAGTGTTCGATGAGGGTCTGCCGCGTGAGCAGGTGCGACTCTAAATCCTGCAACGGCCCGCTTAACGCCGTTGTGAGATGAGGCACCCTGGCCAAGGCGTCCTGATTCATAGACTTGATCCTGATCCTTTCTCTATTCAGCCGAAGATTGGCCGGGGTCGCCAAAGCATCATATCATAAGGGCAAGCCCTAACTTCGGGTCAGGTTAAAAATCGTGTCGCAAGATGCTGATAGTCCTGTTAATCTTGTCATGATAATCATGTCAAGACAGCGCAAACAAAGGTAGTATCTAGTGTAGTGTTGCATTCTTGATGGAACTTTCGAGCAACACCTTGTAGGTCGGACTTCAGCCCGACATGTCGCCCTGAAGGGCGACCTACAGGACGAGCCACACGTCGGCATAAGTTCCACATAGCGTGCAACACTACACTAGCACGTCCCTGTGCGTCGCAAAAAGCGCCGGCGCATGCGGGCGCAGCCGCTGGAGGCGTTGGGCTGATGGCCAGCACACTTGCCCTGCGTACCCAACTGATCCCGCTGCGGGACGGGCGGCTCATCCTGCCCAACACCGCCATTGCCGAGATCGTGCCTTATATCGAGCCGGAACCCCTGGAGCACGCGCCTTCGTTTCTGCTGGGTCGCGTGAGCTGGCGCGGACACGGCATTCCGCTGACTTCCTTCGAGGCCGCTTGCGGCGCTGCCGTGCCCGCGCTGAACCCGCGTGCGTGCCTGGCGGTGCTGAATACCTTGAACGGCAATGCGGCGCTGCCGTTCTTCGCCGTGCTGACACAGGAGATCCCGGGTTGCTCAAGGTGGATGAAACCAATCTGCAACCCATCGAGCATGAAACCATGCTGAGCCCGCTGACCTTGTGTCAGGTGCTGGTGAATGGCGAACCCGCCACGATACCCAATCTGGACGCCCTGGAAACCGAGCTGCTCAAAGCCAGCGCGGGACGTTAGCGCGGTTTATTTTTAGCTGTCCCGCGGCAGCGCGCGCGCACCGATGTCGCGCCGGTAAAACACGCCATTCCAGCGCAGGGACTGCGCCAATTGATAGGCATTGGATTGCGCGGCGCGGTAACTCTCTCCCAGCGCGCAGGCGCACAGCACGCGCCCGCCCGCGGTGACGATATCTTTTCCCTGTTGCGCGGTACCGGCGTGAAATATCTTGGTCGCTCCCGGCATCCTGCCTCCCGCGACACTAGCACATCCCTGTGCGTCGCCGCTTGCTTTATCCAGACCATGAATCACGTCACCCTTGCGGTAAGCGCCGGGATAGCCTTGCGCGGCGAGCACGATGCCTAAGGCAATGCGTTCATCCCACTCCGCGTGTACCTGATCGAGCCGTTTACTCAGCGCCGCCTCGGTCAGCATCACCAGATCGGAACGCAGACGCAGCAGGATGGGTTGCGCTTCCGGATCGCCCAGGCGGCAATTGAACTCCAGCACCTTGGGCGCGCCATCGGGAGCAATCATGAGACCGGCATAGAGAAAGCCGGTGTAGGGTTTGCCCTCCGCCGCCATGCCGCGCAGCGTGGGTTCGATCACCTCGCGCAGCACGCGCGCGTGTACCGCGGGCGTCACCACCGGCGCGGGCGAATACGCGCCCATGCCGCCGGTGTTCGGCCCCTGGTCGCCGTCGTCGCGGCGTTTGTGATCCTGCGCGGTGGCGAGCGCCAGCGCGTGTTCGCCGTCCGCCAGCACGATGAAGCTCGCCTCTTCGCCGGTCAGGAATTCTTCAATCACCACGCGGCTGCCCGCCTCGCCGAGCAGCGCGCCGCTCAGCATTTCGCTTACCGCGGCGAGCGCCGTTGGCTTGTCCTCTGCGATCACCACGCCCTTGCCCGCCGCGAGGCCATCGGCCTTGATGACCAGCGGTACGCCTGTTTTGTGGATGTACGCGACGGCTTGATCGAGATCGCTGAACACCGCGTAAGCGGCGGTGGGGATGTGGTGGCGCGCCATGAAATCCTTGGCGTAGGACTTGGAGGCTTCAAGCTGCGCGGCTTCCCGCGTTGGCCCGAAGCAGCGCAAACCCGCCGCTTGAAACTGATCCACGATACCCAGCGACAGCGGCGCCTCCGGCCCGATGATGGTGAGATCAATCTTATTGCCGCGCGCGAAGTTGACCAGCGACCCGATATCATCGGCGTCTATGGCGATGTTTTCTGTTTTCGGCTCCTGCGCCGTGCCGGGATTGCCCGGCGCCACGAACACTCTGGTCACCCTGGGTGATTGCGCCACCTTCCACGCCAAGGCGTGCTCGCGCCCGCCGGAGCCGATGATTAAAACGCGCATGACTTAGTGCCGGAAATGGCGCATGCCGGTGAACACCATGGCGATGCCGTGCTCATTCGCCGCCGCGATCACTTCCGCGTCGCGCACCGAGCCGCCGGGCTGGATGATGGCGCTGATGCCCGCTTGCGCGGCGGTGTCCACGCCGTCGCGGAACGGGAAGAAGGCGTCGCTCGCCACCACCGCGTGCTTCAGTATGAGCCCGGCCTCCTCGGCCTTCAGCACCGCGATGCGCGCGCTGTACACGCGGCTCATCTGTCCGGCGCCGATACCGAGAGTCCGCGCATCCCTGCCGTACACGATGGCGTTGGATTTCACGAATTTGGCCACCTTCCACACAAACAGCAGGTCTTGCAGTTGTTGCGGCGTGGGTTGTCTTTCCGTCACGATCTTGAGTTGCGCGGCGCTGATGGACGCCGCATCGCACTCCTGCACCAGCAGCCCGCCCGTGACGCGCTTGTAGTCCATCCCGCCTTGCGCCGGTCGCTCCCGGCATCCTGCCTCCCGCGACACTAGCAGAACCCTTCGCTGGCGCTCTTCCCTGTGCGTCGCCGCCGGCCACTCGCCGCAGGCCAGTACGCGCACGTTGGGTTTGCCGCTGAGCACAGCGCGCGCTTCATCCGTCACCTGTGGGGCGATGATGACCTCCACGAATTGACCCTGCACAATGCTTTGCGCCGTCTCGGCGTCGAGCGCCTGATTAAAGGCGATGATGCCGCCGAACGCCGAGGTGGGGTCGGTGGCGTGGGCGCGCCGATAGGCTTCTGAAATATTTTTCCCCAGCGCCGCCCCGCATGGATTGGCGTGCTTCACGATCACGCAGGCCGGTACCGCGCCGAAGGATTTGACGCACTCCAGCGCGGCGTCGGCGTCCACGATGTTGTTAAAGGACAGGGGTTTGCCTTGCAGTTGCGTGGCGCTTGCCACGCAGCCGCTCGGCGGACTCGGTTCGCTGTAAAAGGCGGCCTGCTGGTGCGGGTTTTCGCCGTAGCGTAGCGCTTGCAGCTTGTGGAATGAAGCAACGAAGCGCTCAGGAAACAAGTCACGCGTATTCGCATCATGAGTGTGGCGGCCCAGATATTCGGCAATCGCCGCGTCATATTGCGCGCTATGCGCAAAGGCCTTTTGCGCCAGCATGAAGCGCGTGTCCTGGCTCACCGCGCCTTGATGGGCGCGCATCTCGGCCAACACGCGCGCATAGTCCGCGCTCTCCACCAGTACCGTGACGGCGGCATGATTTTTCGCCGCCGCGCGCAGCAGGGCCGGGCCGCCGATGTCTATGTTTTCAATCGCCGTGGCGAGATCACAGCCGGGCGTGGCGATGGTTTGGGCGAAGGGATAGAGGTTCACCGCCAGAAGATCAATCGGCGGGATGCCGTGTTCGGCCATCACCGCGTCGTCCGTGCCGCGCCGCCCCAGCAGGCCGCCGTGGATTTTGGGGTGCAGGGTTTTCACGCGCCCCGCCATCAGCTCCGGAAAGCCGGTGTAATCGGAGACCTCGGTCACCGCGATGCCGTGTTGTGCAAGCAGTCTGGCGGTGCCGCCGGTGGAGAGTATCTGTACGCCCAGCTCCACCAGACCGCGCGCGAACTCGACGATTCCGGATTTGTCTGAAACGCTAAGGAGGGCGCGGGTAATCATTTAGAGGCAGGGGCTAGGGGCTGGGGGCTTGGCTGTTTTTCCCTAGCCCCCAATCCCTTATTCATTTATCCAATCCATGCTGGCTGAGTTTTTTGCGCAGCGTGCTGCGGTTGAGGCCGAGAATCTGCGCCGCCTTGCTCTGGTTGCCGCGCGTGTAGCGCAGCACGGTTTGCAGCAGCGGCGGCTCCACTTCATTGATCACCATCTGGTACAGGTCGGCGGGTATATGACCGTCCATGTCATGCAGATAATTTTCCAGCGCCTGCTGTACCCAGGCGCTCAGCGGCTTTCTGCCGCGTTCGTGCGCGGGATCGGTGTGCCTGTGTTCGCCGTCGGGCTTGCTCACGCCGCGAGTTCCTCCGACGCACAGGGAAGAGCGACAGCGAAGGGTCCTGCTAGTGTCGCGGGAGGCAGGATGCCGGGAGCGACGCCGCCGCCGCGTTCGGCATGCTGCAGACCGTCGAAAAATTGCCGGGTGATGGCCAATTGTTGCGCGCTGCTGGCGGCCGCGTTGATGGTTTGGCGAAACTGCGCGCTGCCGTTCTGCCCCTTGCTGTACCAGGACAGATGTTTGCGCGCCATCAGCACGCCGGTGTGCTCGCCGTAAAAGGCGTACAGGTTGCGCATGTGGCCCATCAGAATGGCGCGGATTTCGGCCACGCCCGGCTCCGGCATGATCCGGCCCGTTTCCAGATAATGCTGGATGGCGCGGAACAGCCACGGGCGGCCTTGCGCCGCGCGCCCGATCATGATCCCGTCGGCGCGCGTGTAGTCGAGCACGAATTGCGCCTGTTCGGGTGTGCTGATGTCGCCGCCCGCGATCACCGGGATGCGTACTTCTGATTTGATCGCGGCGATGGTGTCGTATTCGGCCTCGCCGCCGAAGGCGCAGGCGCGCGTGCGCCCGTGCACCGCCAGCGCCTGGATGCCGCATTGCTCCGCGATGCGCGCCACGGCGACGCCGTTGCGGTGCTGTCTGTCCCAGCCGGTGCGGATTTTTAATGTCACCGGCGCCGGCGCCGCGCGCACCACAGCTTCGAGAATACGCGCGACCAGTGATTCGTCCTGCAACAGCGCCGAGCCCGCCATCACGTTGCACACCTTCTTCGCCGGACAGCCCATGTTGATGTCTATGATCTGCGCGCCGTTGTCCACGTTGTATTTGGCCGCTTCGGCCATGAGCCTGGGATCGGCCCCGGCGATCTGGATGATACGCGGCTCGGTCTCGCCCTCGTGGTTGGCGCGGCGCCGGGTTTTCGCGCTGCCCCACAGGAGTGAATTGGAAGACACCATCTCCGACACCGCCATGCCCGCGCCGAGCTGTTTGCACAACTGGCGGAACGGACGGTCGGTGACGCCCGCCATGGGCGCCAGAATCAGATTGTTGCTTAATTTATACGGGCCGATTTGCATGGTGTTGAGTACAACTTTTTTAGTTGTTTACGGCGCATCATGCGCCCGGACTGCTTCTGTATCAGGCGATTTTCGTCTCGCCGCTGCCGCTCATTTCCTTGTTGTCTGTCCAGGAGACCTTGACCGTATCACCCGCCGCCCCGCCCTGAAAGGAGAAAGACAGATAAGGATTCTTGGATACGGCGATGCCCCACGCCGCTTCCAGCACCAGCTTGCCGTTGTGCTCGCATTTGACTTCCTTGATGAAGTGCGCCGGAATCACGTTGCCGGTCTTCCTGTCCTTGAACAGGCCGGTGTCCATGGGATGCAGGATTTGCAGCTTCACCGTGGTGATGCCGTTTTCCAGCGTGGCGCGGATTTTAATGGTGTTTTCCATGCGGGGCAGGGGTCGGTAATCGGGCGCGGCGCTAATCGCTGCAGCCGTCGAGCGTCACTTTGACCTTTTTGTTGGTGCTGTACAGCTTTCCCTCCGACCTGACCAGCGCGATCACGCGCGAGGTCTCCGCCATCTTGATGTTGGTCTTGATGAACGGCTTGACGCCGGGCGCCAGCATGAACCGCGCCACCATGGCGTTGGGGTTCTTGTCCACCAGGAGGATGATGCTGTCCACGCCGGGCAGCGTGCTGGTCACCGTGACCGGCACCACGGCGCCGTTTTCAGCCAGATCGATGACGCTGAGCGCGATGCCCCTGGTGTCGGTGATCACGCTCGCCGTGCCGAGCAAGGCGTGCAAGGTGTCTGGCACGCTTTTGGCGCGAAACGCCTGCTCCGGCCAGGCCCCAAACGCAAAGCGCGGCAGCGCGGCGACGAGAGCCGCGACGGCGCCGCTTAATACGCCTTTGAGCAGTGATCTGCGGGCAGGATTCATTAACGGCATGGTTTACCGGGTATCTGCAAAGCGGAATCGTGCTGTGCAATAAAACGAAGGCCAGTATACCGCATTGGTGTTTTTTTCGCCATTAGGGAAGCTCTGAATAAGTCCATCCTGGACTTCTCAGAGCACGAAAAGCAAAAACGTGGCCATAAGAATTATTATGGTGCTTTTCTTCATTTTTCAAACACTTCCGTGTTTGAAAAATGGCGGCACATCCCTGTGCCGCAGGAACCTCTAACTTAATCAGGTTCATTACTGCTTGGTTTCCAGTGCCAACTGCGCCTCCAGGTCCTTGAGCCGCGCCTCGATTCTGGATCCCTGATAGAAATCGTTTTCCTTGAAGCGCGAGGCGATCTTGAGCTGCTCTATGGCGGAGGCCGTGGCGCCGTTTAAATAGTAGTATTCGGCCAGCGCCTGATGCGCCTCGCCGGGCAGCCCCGCCGCGCCGCGCGCCTCGGCCAGCAGCTTGTAGGTCTCGGCATCGTTGTATTGCGCGCGCCCGTGCCTTTCCAGCAGCGCCGCCGCCTCGCGTGCCTGCCCTGCTTGCAGCAGGGCGCGCCCGTAGCCCAGGGTCAACGCATGATTGCCGGGATGGAGCTTGAGCGCGTCATGGTAGATACTCACCGCCTGCGCCGTGCGCCGGCCGGCGAGCTCGATCTCGGCCAGCAGCAGCGCGTAGGCGGACTGATCCGGGCTCTTGTCCAGCAGCGCGCGCGCCTCCTTGCGCGCCGATTCATAATCGCCGTTGCGCAGCAGCGCCCAGGCGTAACCATAGCGCTCCGCCGCGCGATCCGGGTTTTGCTTCAGGCCTTGCGCGGAACGTTTCAGCGCCTCTTTGGGATTTTTCTCACCCAGCACGCGCAGCTTGGCGCGCACCAGGTGATAGCTGAGGCTGTCGCTCACCTGGCGGTACGGATACTGTTCAGCGCGGTTACGCGTATCGGCGATACGCGCCACGGTGACGGGGTGAGTGCGCAAATAGTCGGGCAAGTTGGAACCGGCATAACGCGTGGCCTGCTGCAGGCGCTCGAAAAACACCGGCGTGGCGCGCGGGTCGAAACCGGCGCGCGCCAGGGTCTGGATGCCGATACGGTCCGCCTCCTCTTCATTGGAGCGCGTGAAATTGATCTGGGTCTGCACGATGCCGGCCTGGGTGGCGGCGAGCGCCGCCTGCCCCATTTGACTGTTCTGCGTGCTGAGCAGAATGCCGGCGATGAGCGCCGCCGCCGCGGGCAGGCTGAGCTTGTCCGCCGCCTCGAAGGCGCGCGCCAGGTGGCGCTGCGTCACGTGCGCGATTTCATGCGCGATCACCGAGGCCAGCTCGCTTTCCGATTCGGAGGCGAGGATCAGCCCGCTGTTCACGCCGATGTAACCGCCCGGCCCGGCGAAGGCGTTGATGCTAGGGTCTTGCACCACGAAGAAGTGATAGTCGCGCGCCGCATCGTCGCTGTTGGAGGCAATGCGGTAGCCGAGCGCTCGCAGGTAGCCGGTGACTTCCGCGTCATCCATGATGGTGATCTGCTGGCGCAGCTCACGCATGAAGGCTTCGCCCATGCGCCGGTCCTGTTCGGCGGAAAGCGTGCTGGCGGCGCTATCGCCGATATCGGGCAGGTCGAGGTTAAGCCGCGCTTCGCCCTGCGCGGACATCCACAGCAGGCTGAGCAGGCAGAGCAAGGCAAGGCGTACGGTTGAGTTCATGGCGTTATAGGCTTAAGACCCTGTCCGTGGCCAATAGGTTCGAGTGCGCGCTCGCCTGTGCCATCTGCTTAGCTTAAGAACTCTGAAAAACCCGTCCCTGGGATTTTTCAGAGACGGCCGCTCCTGCGCGTCCCTGCGCCCGCGGCATTGGGGCGTCCTGCCCGGCAAAAATAAAAAAACGTGGTTTTTTATTTTCTTCATTTTTCAAACACTTGACGTGTTTGAAAAATGGCGGTGCCTCCATGCACCGCACGGAACCTCTGACACATCAGAGATTCCTTTATACTGTTCAATTTTAGCGCAATCTGTATTCCAACCCAAGGAAAGTTCATGCTCGAAAACCTCACCGCGCGCATTCCGGCGCGTTACTGGATACTGCCGCTGCTATTGCTGTGGGGCGGCTTGGTCTTGCTGGCGCTGCGCTTTGACGTGTATGGGCTGGATGAAAATGCCGCGCAGGCGCTGCTGCTCAACTGGTCTATCGCGGGCGACGTGGCCAATCCGATTGTGGTGTTCGGGGTGCCCGATTTTCGCGCGCTGCTGTACATCCCGCTCGGCATCTACTGGCCGGGCAGCGTGGTGGCGGCCAAGGTGTTCACCGTGCTGCTCGGCTTTGCCGCCGTGTTGCTGTTTTACCGCTGGAGCGCGCGCCGCTTCACGCCAGAGATTGCCTTGATCGGCAGCGGCCTGCTGCTGCTCGCGCCGTTTTTATTGAGTCAGCTGGACGGCCTGGGCGCGGGCGTGTATCTGCTGTTTGTGTTGGGCGCGGGCGTGTGGCTGGATGACACTTACCGCGCCGCGCCGCGTCCCTTGGGCGGCAAGTATTTTTTACAGCTACTGTTGATCGCCATCGCCGTGACGCTGCACCCGGCCGGTCTGGCCTACCCCGCGGCGCTGGTCTGGCGCTGGTACAAAGAGCCCGTGGACGCGCGTCAGCAGCAGCACATTTATGCCGGCGTCGCCCTGGCGGTGTTGTTCGTACTGCTGCTGCGTCAGGGCTGGAAAAATCTGGCCTGGTGGAGCAATCCCGTCGAGACGCTCGGCAATGCGCTGGGGGCGGCGTTTTACACCCCCTGGCTGGGGTGGCTCGTGGGCGCGCTGCTGGTCCTTATTGTGCTGATTAACCTGCGCCGGCTCATGAACGATTTCATGGGGCTGATGTTGCTCGCCGCATTGGGGCTGGGCGCGTTCGCTGCCGATGCCGCCTGGGCCACGCTAGGACTCACCCTGGCGCTCTATTATGGCAGCGCGTCGCTCATCGCGCTCAATCAAAAATGGCGCGGCGGCTTCCTCGCGCAGCGCGGCGTGACGCTGTTTATAGTCACGCTGGTCTCGTTATTATTTATGAGCGCGAACAAGCAACATTACGCGTTTAACATGGCGGGCGTGCTCAGCCCGGAGGACCGGCTGATCGCGCGCCTGGCCGAAGAGGCGGGCGCTACAGAGCGTCCGTTCCACGCCGCCAGCCAGTGGCCCGCGCGCACCATGTTGGCCGCCAAGCGCGCCGCACTGCCGCTGCCGCCGCCCGCCCAGGACGCCGAGGCCTTTTTAAAGCAGATTCAGGGTGTTACGCATCTGATCTTTAATCCGTACCAGATTGATGAACGGCTCACGCGCAACCTGGCCGAGGTGGGAGGCGAGATGGAGACGCTGGCGCGCGAGCCGGGCGGAGTGATACTGCGCGTGCGCGCGCAGGAGCCGCACGCGCGGTTTTAGGAGCTATTCCTGTTTGGGCGGCGGCGGGCTGGACATCTTCATCTCGCTTTGGTGCACCACGATGGAGCTGATGCGCAACGCGCCCAGCACAAACAGCAGCGCGCTCAAGGCATACAGCTCTTCGACGGTGATTTTGTGCTCGAAGAGTTTTATCATGACCTCGCGCAGGATGAACACGATGCCCGCGTCCACGATGAAGGTCATGCGCAAGCGGTGGGTGGTGAAATAATTCGCCAGCGAGCGCGATAGCTCGACCAGGATAAACAGCGTGAGCACGTCCGTGATGAGGCGCTGATATTGGCGCGTGAGGTCTTCATGGAGCGCCAGGTCGCCCAGGTTGAGAAACAGGCGCAGTACGCCGATGATGATGCCGAGGGTGATGAACGCCAGCAGCACGCCCAATGCCCAGCTTATCACCTTTTCAAACAGCGCTAATGGACGGATCTTCATGACGTGTTCAAACAGCGCTAATGGACGGATCTTCATGACGTGGATGTCCTTTTAAAGTTTATTTTCGGCTCCCCGCCGTGCAGCAGGTTATGGATGTTGACGCGGTGGCGCCACAGCAGAAAGGTGCTCATGATGACCGCCACCGCGACAAACGGCAGCGGCGCTCCCAGCCAGTGCAGATAGAGCGGCGCCATGAAGGCCGCGCCGAGCGCGGCGAGCGAGGAGAAGCGGAACAACAGCGCGAGCACAATCCAGGTTGCCATTGCCGCGAGGCCGGTGATCCAGTGCAGGCCGAGCAGCACGCCGAGAAAGGTCGCCACCCCCTTGCCGCCCTGAAAATCGAAATAGGCCGGGTACAAATGACCGAGGAAGGCGGCGAGCGCGATGCCGACAAAGGCCATCGGCGGCAGATGCAGCGCATGGGCCACGAGCAGCATGGGTACGCCCTTCAGCAGGTCTCCCGCGAGCACCAGCAGCGCGGGCTTGACGCCGCCGAGGCGCAGCACGTTGGTGGCGCCCGGGTTGCGCGAGCCCTGGCTGCGCGGGTCGGGCAGGCCCATCAGCTTGCTGACGATGATGGCGCAGGACAGCGAGCTCAGCAGATAGCCCGCGACCATGAGCAGGAAGGTGTAGAAGGGGACGATCATGGAACTGTATTGGAACCCGTCTGCGCGCCGAGGTCAATAGCTTAAGCGCAGCATGTGTCATTTTCATGGCCGTTGATTTGCGGTATAACTAGAGCCTCCTCTCAAAATATCGGCGCGCATGGATATCATTTATTTACACAATGTACAAATCGAGACCGTGATCGGCATCTTCGCGTGGGAACGGCGCGTCAAACAGACCGTCAGCTTCGATCTGGACATGGCCACCGACGTGCGCAAGGCGGCGGCGAGCGACAGCATTCAGGATACGCTGGATTACAAGAAGGTGGCCAAACGCCTGATTGAGTTTGTAGGGCAGAGCGAGTTCCATCTGGTGGAGACCCTCGCGGAGCGCGTTGCGGAACTGGTGTTGAAGGAGTTCAGCGTGAGTTGGGTGCGCCTGCGTCTCAACAAGCAGGGCGCGATACGCGGCGCGCGCGACGTGGGGGTGATTATCGAGCGCGGAAAAAAGATTTGATATGGCGCGCGTCTACGTCGGCATCGGCAGTAATATCGAGCGCGAAAAATATATCCGTCTGGGCGTCGCCGCCCTGCGCGGGCTGTACGGCGCGCTGACTTTGTCCTCGGTGTACGAAAGCGCGGCGTTGGGGTTCGAGGGCGACGATTTTTACAATCTGGTGGCCGGTTTCGATACACGGCATACGGTATACCGGGTGGCGGATGAGTTGCAGGAGATCGAGGCACGGCATGGATGCGCGCGCGGAGCGGAGCGTTTTTGCGCGCGCACCCTGGATATTGATTTGCTGCTGTATGATGATCTAGTGCTGCGCGAGCCGAGCCTCATCGTGCCGCGCGATGAGATTACCGAGTACGCCTTTGTATTGGAGCCGCTGGCGGAGAGCGCGGGCGATGAGATGCATCCGCTGCTCGGAAAAAGCTACCGTGATCTTTGGGGCGGTTACGACCGGCGCCGGCAGCCCTTGCGCAAAGTGGCGTTCTCCTTCGCCGCACAGCCTGATGAAATCAGGATTTAACCGAGCGTCCGCCGTCCACGGTGATGGTTTGCCCGGTGACGTAGTCCGCGTCGCGGATCAGGTACAGAGCGGCACGCGCCACGTCCAGCGGATCGCCGGCGCGCTTTAACAGAGTGCGCGCAATAATTTTCTGGCGCGCAGCCTCGTCCATCTCCTCCGGCCACAGTATCGGCCCCGGCGCGATGGCGTTCACGCGCACGGCGGGCGCGAGTTCGCGCGCCAGGGCCTGGGTGAGCATGATGAGCCCGGCCTGCGCGGTGCTGTACACCGGATAGTTTTTGAGCGGATGCGCGCCGTGGATGTCGGCGATATTGATGATGCAGCCGCGCTGCGCGGCCAGCGCGCCGCTGGCCGCCTGAGAGAGAAAAAACGGCGCCTTGAGGTTGCTGCTCAGCAGGTCATCCCATTGCGCATCGGTAACGGCGCCGAACGGCGTGGGGTAAAAACCGGAGGCGTTGTTGATGAGCGCGTCGAGCCTGTCCCAGCCGCCCAGCGCCTCCCCCACCAGGCGCGCGAGGCCCGCGCTGTACAATAAATCGGCTTGCAGCAAAATAACGGAACGGGCGCGCACGCCGTTGAGTTTCGCGGCCAACGCCTCGGCTTCGGGTCTGGAATGACGGTAGTGCAGCGCGATGTTCATGCCGTGGCCGTGCAGAAACTCCGCCACCGCTGCCCCCACGCGCCGCGCCGCGCCGGTAATCAACACTACTTTGTCCGTCACGCCGGCTGTATTATCGTGCATGGCCTAAAGCCTAACCTAAATCACACATTACCGGAACCCCGTGCCATGAATATCGCGCCCGTCGGCGGCTTGCCCGCGCCGGATGCTGAATCCCTGGAGGTCAGCCGCCGGCTGGGCGAGCTTGTCCGTGACGAAATTGAAGCCGGCGGCGGGCAAATCAGTTTTGCACGCTACATGGAACTCGCCCTGTACGCGCCGGGCCTGGGCTATTACAGCGCGGGCGCGCGCAAGTTCGGCGCACAAGGCGATTTTGTCACCGCGCCGGAGATTTCCCCGCTATTCGCGCGCTGCGTGGCGCGCCAGTGCGCGCAGGTTTTGCAGGCTTTAGGTGGCGGAGACATGCTGGAAGCGGGCGCGGGTTCCGGCGTGCTGGCCTGCGACGTGTTGCAGGAGCTGGAGCGGCAGGACTGCTTGCCGCGGCATTATCTTATTCTGGAATTAAGCGCGGAGCTGCGCGCGCGCCAGCAGGCGCTTATCCAGCAACGCATCCCCCATCTCGCGCGGCGCGTTGTATGGCTGGATGCGTTTCCACCCGCGGGGTTTCGCGGCGTGATGTTCGCCAACGAGCTGCTCGACGCCATGCCGGTGCACCGTTTCCGTCTGGAAGAGAACGGTGCCTGTGAACTCCATGTGACGTGGCGGAATCCAGGCTTTACCTGGCGCGCCGGAGCGCTGAGCAGCGCGGAGCTGAACGAGCGCGTCGGGGCGTTACGCGCGGCGTGCGATCTCACCCTCGGCTTTATCTCGGAGATCAGCCTCAGTGTACCCGCCTGGATACACAGCGCCGCGGAATTACTGGAGGCGGGACTGATATTGCTGGTTGATTACGGTTTTCCGCGCCGCGAGTTGTACCACGCGCAGCGCTCCAGCGGTACGTTGCTATGTCATTACCGCCATCGCGCGCACGCCGACCCGTTTTTATATCCCGGCTTGCAAGACATCACCAGCCACGTGGATTTCACCGCCATCGCCGAGGCCGCGCACGCCGTGGGTTTGACGGTTGCCGGTTACACCACGCAAGCGCATTTTCTCTTGTCCTGCGGACTGGCCGGGATGACGGCGGGGCTGGAGATGAATACGCGAGCGCAGGTGCAGTTCGCGCAACAGATCAAAAGGCTCACGCTGCCGGATGAGATGGGCGAGGTGTTCAAGGTCATCGCGCTCACGCGCGGCATGAATGCGCCGCTCCGCGGCTTCGCGCTCAAGGACGACCGCGCGCGGCTGTGACGCAAGTAGGGTGGGCAGACGATAACCCTGTCTGCCCACCCTTGACTTCAGGCCGGGCGATGCAAGGCCTGTTGAACAGCCAGAACGCGCTGTTGGTGCAGTTTCCGCGCAATGTTTTCGCCGCTGAGGCCGGGGGTGATGAGGGACTGGATATCAACGGAAGCGCAGGCCTGGTGCGCCTTGCGGAATAACTCCGCCTGCGGATAGGGCTTGTCTTCGTAGCCGGTGCGGCCGCGCGCATCGGCTTCGCAGGCGAGCAGAAACTGCTCGAAGCGTTCCGGGCGGCGGAAGGCGTCCAGCGCCTCCAGCGTCTCCAGCAGGGTTCCTGGGCGGAGTTTATCGGCGCCGTGACAGAGGGCGTGATACTTCGCGGCGAGCACGGCAAGGTCGCGGTAATCATTCGGTATTCTAAAGCGCGCGCACAGCGCCTTGACCATCTCCGCGCTACGTTCTTCGTGCCCAATGTGACGCGGCCACTCTTCTTTGGGTGTTGTGCCTTTGCCCAAATCGTGCAGCAGGGCCGCGAAGCGCACGCGCGTATCGGGCGAGATACGGACGGCTTGATCGAGCACCATCATGGTGTGTACGCCGGTGTCTATTTCGGGGTGATGCTTTTCCGGTTGCGGTACGCCGTACAGGCGCTCCAGTTCGGGGAATAATTTCTCCAGCGCGCCGCAGTCACGCAGCACCTCGAAAAAGCGCGTGGGCCTTTTTTCGCCCAGCGCGCGCTCCAGCTCCGCCCACACGCGTTCAGGTACCAGCGCATCCACTTCGCCGTTATTCGCCATGCGGCGCATCAGGGCGCTGGTCTCGTCGGCAACACGGAAATCCAGGAAACGCGCGGCGAAGCGGGCCACGCGCAAAATGCGCACCGGGTCTTCCGCGAAGGCGGGGGAGACGTGACGCAGTAGTTTATTTTTCAGGTCTTGCGCGCCGTGGAAGGGGTCTATGAGCGCGCCGTTTTCACCCAGGGCCATGGCGTTGACGGTGAGGTCACGCCGCTTTAAATCCTCCTCCAGGGTGACATCGGGCGCGGCATGCACGGTGAAGCCCTTGTAGCCGGGCGCGGTTTTGCGCTCGGTGCGCGCGAGGGCGTATTCCTCGCGGGTTTCGGGATGCAGGAATACCGGGAAATCCGCGCCCACCAGCTTGAAACCGCGCGCCTCCATATCCGCGGGCGTTGCGCCCACCACCACCCAGTCGCGGTCTTGTACCGGGAGTCCCAGGAGTTGATCGCGTACCGAACCGCCCACTTGATAGATTTTCATGCGTGACGGCGGTAATCCGCGTAACGGCTCCTGGAGGTGTGGTGCGTGAGATAGCCGGGTACCACCGCTTCGAGCGGCGCCGGTTGTATGCCGAAGGGGAAACCGTCGCGGCACACGCTGTCAATTTGCAATGACCGGTAGTTGTCCCAGGAAAACGGTTTGCCGGGCAGATATTCGAAAATGCGCGCCTGCCAGCGCGACAGAAAATTACCGAGCCCGATCACGCGGCGCCTGACACCGATGACGCTCGCCGTGTATTCCACGAGCTGCTTCAGGGTATAGGGGTGCGGCCCGCACAGGTCGTAACGGCGTCCGAAGCTGTGGCGATCTTGCAGCGCATGGGCAAAGGCCCGCGCCACGTCATCCACGTATACCGGCGCGAAGCGCGCGTTGGGGCAGGCGAGCGGGAACAGCCAGGGCGTGACTTTTAACAGCTTTGCGAAGCGGTTGAAGAAGCTGTCTTTAGGGCCGAAGATGACCGAAGGGCGGAAGCTGGTGACATGGATGTTGCGCGTATTGTGCAGGAAGTCTTCCGCCTGTCCCTTGCTGCGCAGATAAAAGCTTAGGCCCTGGCACGCATCGGCGTTGAGCGCGCTCATGTGCAGCAGGCGCTTGATGTTTTGTTTATGGCAGGCGTCGGCGATTTTATGCGCCAACTCGACGTGCACGCGGTAGAAGCCGTGGCCGTTATGGCCCTTTTCATTGAGGATGCCGACCAGGTTGATGACCGCCTCGCAACCCGCGAAGTGTTGCGCCAGTATTTTAGGGTCATGGATGTCCGCCTCGATGAGATCCAGGGAGGGCAACACCAGTAGATCACGATGCCGCTCACGGCGCCGCGTGAGCACGCGCACGCGGTAGCCGCGTTCGGCCAGGTGGTAGATGAGGTGGTGCCCGACAAAGCCCGTGCCCCCCAATATGCAAACGCCTTGCATGTTCATTATGGTTGAGGCGTCACGTCCGGCATACGCACACGTAAAGGCACTATCTCCCGCCCCATGCGGCTGCTGAAGATAGTGGTGTAGGCCATCACCTGCTGCACATAATTGCGTGTTTCAGTAAAGGGTATATTCTCCACCCAGATGTCGGAGGGCAGGTCTTGCTCTTCCGGACGCCACTGCCGGGCGCGTTGCGGCCCGGCGTTATAGGATGCCGTGGCGAGCGCCTGATGTTGTTCATTTTTGTCCAGCACGTGGCGTAGATAGGCGGCGCCGAATTCGATATTTTTATCCACGTCGAATAACTCCTTCACGTGCCTGATCGGGTCGCCCAGCAGACGTGCAACGGCTTTTCCAGTGGCGGGCATGAGCTGCATCAAGCCGATCGCACCCGCGCTCGAGCGTGCATCGCTCACGAATGCGCTCTCCTGGCGTATCACGCCATACACCCAGGCCGGGTCGAGATCCTGTTGTTGTGCATTGGCCAGCACTTGTTCGCGGTACAGCAGGGGAAAGCGCAACTCAAGATCGTCCGTCACCTTGGCCTTGATCAGCGTGAGGATGGCGCGATCATGCCAGCCCCAGCGCGCGGCGAGCGACGCGGCCATGTGCAAGTGGCGTTGGTCCAGGGTGCGCGGCAAGTGATCCCACTCGCGCCGTGCTTCGCTTATCAGGCCAAGCTGATAAAGCTCATAGGCTTGCGCCACGCCCAAATACCGGCTCAACACCGCCAATTCTTCTTCGCTCGCCGCCACGGATGAGTGGTTCATCTGATACGGCTGATTAAGCCGGTCGGCGGCGAGAAAACCGTAATAGCTGCGCTCGCGCGCGAGCTCCGAAAAAATCCGCTCAGCCTTGGATAGTCGCTCATGGCGTCCTGCCTCCCGCGACACTGGCACGTCCCTGTGCGGCGCAGGATGAGCCTGTGCGGAGGAGGGCTTGCTCTGGACGGGGGCGGTTTGCGCCAGCGCGCGCGCCTTCCAGTAGCGCCACGAGGGTTTATCACGCAGGGCCGCCGGCATGTCCGCAATGGCGCTCAGTACCGCGGGCCAGTCTTGTTGCAGCAACGCCGCGCGTACGCGCCATTCATGCGCGTTGTCGTCCAGCACCGTGCCGGGTACGGCGGCGAACAAGGTTGCCGCGAGAGGATCATGCTGCATGGCGGCGGCGAGCGCGATGTCGCGTTCGGTTTCGCCTGTCTCCTGCGCGCTGAAGGCGTAGCGGGGCTTGATGCTCCACCACTTATTATGAGCGAGACCGGCGTTGCCGCGCGCCATGCGTTTGATCGCGTAGCGCAGGATTTCACGCGCGCGCTGATGATCTTTTTTAAAGTCGGGATGATCGAGCAATGCGGCGGGGTCTTTATATGAACGCCGCCAGTGCTCCGCCCATTTACGATCCGCCGCGCCGAGGTCTTTGGAAAAATGCGCGGCCAAGCCCGGCTCGCGGTTGTCCATGGCGAGCCGGACACGCTGCCAGATCATGTCATTGGTCAGGCCGCCTTGAGCGCGCCAGCTTTTAAACACCGCGTCGCATTCCGCCGGTTGCGAGCGCCCCACCAGCCACAGTGTCTTGGCTTCATCGAGCCAGTCGGCGGCGGATGTTTGCCCGATCCCGGTTGCGAGACGCGCGCGTAACTGCAAACAATGCAGCGCCACGCCCTGCATGCCTGGATAGGGCTGGTAAACGCGCAGGAAATCTCCCCAGCGTTTCTGTTGCGCGAGATGCGTCAGCCAGGCGGCGCGCAAGCGGTTGCTCACCGAGGACTGGACGTAATCCTGAATAAATTGCTCTATTTCCCGTTCCGGCGTCTCGGCGAGATGATCCCTGATCTCGTCATAGCGCAGATAGCTTTGCAGCGGGTAACCTTCCAGGCGATTGAGCAGGCGCTGAAAAGTTTTTTGGTCGTCCACCTGGTATGCCTTGCGTGCGGCGAGAAAGTCATCGCGCTGCCGCTCGGTTTTCGCCTGTTTGCCCGGGTCGTCGGCTGGCGCGGTGGAGGGAAACAGCAGGGTGAGGGCGCCCAGCAGGACTCCCGCCAGACAGTGGTGCATCCATTTCATGGCGCTATACTAAACCTTCTCTCGTCCCAGGGGAATCCAATTCCGGTCTGGACGGTGGATTCCAGGACGAATATCCAGGCAAGATTGAAAAGGGGTTATCACCATGGACAGTTTCCTGCTCTACCCGATGGCCGGGGCCTTGGTGGGCGTCATCGCCGGCCTGTTCGGCGTGGGCGGCGGCCTGGTCATCGTGCCGCTGCTGGTGTTCATTTTTCACGGCCAAGGCATGGCGCCCGCGCTCATGATGCATCTGGCCATCGGCACCTCGCTCGCCACCATCATGGTGACCTCGCTCTCCTCGGTGCGCGCGCATCACCGTCACGGCGCGGTGCTATGGCCCGTGTTCCGGCGGCTTGCGCCCGGCATCGTCGCGGGCACGCTGCTCGGCGCCTATATCGTGGATCAGTTGCCGAACACCACGCTGCGTATCATCTTCAGCGTGTTTGCGCTGCTGGTCGCCGCGCAGATGGGCTTCGGCGTCAAGGCCGCGCCGCATCGGCGGCTGCCGGGTTGGGCGGGCATGAGCATCGCCGGAGCCGTCATCGGCAAGGTTTCCGCCATCATCGGCATCGGCGGCGGCACGCTCACCGTGCCGTTTCTGGCGTGGTGCAACGTGGGCATGCGCCAGGCGGTGGCCACCTCCGCCGCCTGCGGTCTGCCGATAGCGGTGGCCGGCACCATAGGGTTTGTCATCGCAGGATGGAACGCGGCGCCGCTTCCCGCCTGGAGCACGGGCTACATCTATTGGCCCGCCTTCGCGGGTATCGCCGCGGCGAGCGTGGTGTTTGCGCCGCTCGGCGCCAAGCTCGCGCATACCTTGCCCGCCGAAAAATTGAAAAGATATTTCGCGCTGCTTCTCGCTTTTCTGGGGGTAGGCATGTTGCTTATGGGATAATTATAAAAGAATCAGTATTGTAGCGTGCGTCATGCGCACGAGTTTGACGGAGGATATCTCAATCGTGCGCACAGCGCACCAGACTGGAGCGAAAACCGTGAGCGAATTCATCCTTATCAGCGGTAACAAGAATTATTCCTCTTGGTCGCTGCGGCCTTGGCTGGCGCTCAGGCGGGCGGGTATACCGTTCAAGGAAATCCAATTGTCGTTTGGCGCCGGTATTGAAAGATGGCGGACATGGATGGCATGGGGCGGTTGGTGCTGGCCGTGTCCGCGCGGGCCTGATGCGTGCGCCGTAGCCGCCACCGCACGCGACCTGGTCACGAGATCGTGAGCCACTCTCCGCCGGCCGGCGACGCACCGGCCTCGCGGCGCGAGATTTTTGCCTGGGCGATGTTCGACTTCGCGAACTCCGGTTACACCACCGTGGTGCTGACCGCGATCTACAACGCCTATTTCGTCGGAGTTATCGCCCGCGCCAGCGATGCCGACAACGGCACGGCTACGCTGCTCTGGACGCTGGCCATGGGCATCGCCAATTTTTTCGTGCTGGCGAGCGCGCCGGTGATCGGCGCCATCGCCGATCACCGCGCGTGGAAGAAACATTTTCTGCTCATGACCACCATCGGTTGCGTCGTCTTCACCGGGCTGCTGGGCTTGGCCGGTCCCGGCGACATCGGTCTCGCCATGCTGCTGGTGATACTCGCGAGCTTCATGTTCGCGAGCGGCGAGAATCTCATCGCCGCCTTTCTGCCCGAGATCGCGCGCCAGGATGACATGGGACGCATATCGGGCTACGGCTGGACGCTGGGCTACATCGGCGGGCTGCTGGTGCTCGGGTTGTGTTTGGGCTACATCGCCTGGGCGGAAACGCAAGGTCAGGGCGCCGCCCAGTATGTGCCGGTAACGCTCTGGATCACCGCCGGGGCTTTTGCGCTGACGGCTCTGCCGACATTTCTCTGGCTGCGCGAGCGCGCCGCGCCGGCGCCGCTTCCGCCGGGAGAGGGATATGTCGCCGCGGGTCTTTTGCGTGTGCGCCGCACGCTCTCCGAGGCGCGCCGCTTCCGTGACCTGTTCCGTTTCCTGGGGGCGTTCGCCATTTATTCCTGCGGCATCAATACGGTGGTGGTGCTCGCGGCGGTGTACGCGCAGCAGGTGATGGGTTTCGACACGCAGGAGACCATCCTGCTCATCATGGTGGTGAACGTGACCGCGGCCGCCGGCGCGTTTCTGTTCGGTCAGTTCCAGGACCGCCTCGGCTCGGTGCGCACGCTCGCGCTCACGCTGCTGTTGTGGATCGCCGCGCTCGTGCTCGCCTACGCGACCGAGAGCCGCGCGAGCTTCTGGCTGGTGGCGAACCTCGTGGGGCTGGCGCTCGGTTCGAGCCAGTCGGCCGGCCGCGCGCTCGTGGGCCAGTTCTCGCCACCGGAGCGCGCCGCCGAGTTTTTCGGCCTCTGGGGACTGGCCGGCAAGCTCGCGGGCATCATTGGCCCGGTCAGCTACGGCGTGATCGCCTGGCTGTCGCGCGGTGATCATCGCCTGGCGCTGCTGTCAACCACGATATTTTTTATTGCCGGCCTCGCGCTGCTGCTGACCGTCAACGAGGGCCGCGGGCGCGCCGCGGCCCGGTCGTCCGGTGCGTGAACGCATGCTTGCCGCCCCGGCCCTGCTTGACGTTCTGGCCGCCGGATTCGCGGCGGCGAATACCGGGGCTCAGCCGGTTGCGCGTCCCGCCGCCTGCAGATCGGCGTGATAGGAGGAGCGCACCATCGGGCCGCTGGCTACGTTGCTGAAGCCCATGTGCTTGCCGAGTTCGGCCAGACGGTCGAGTTCATCCGGGGTGACGAGGCGCGCCACCGGCAGATGATGGCGACTCGGTTGCAGGTATTGACCGAGGGTGAGCATGTCCACGTCATGGGCGCGCAAATCGCGCATGACCTGTTCAATTTCGCTGATTTCTTCGCCCAGACCCAGCATCAGCCCGGACTTGGTGGGGAGGCGGGATGCAGCGCCTTGAAGCGCTTAAGCAGCGTGAGCGAATACTGGTAATCGGCGCCGGGGCGCGCCTGCTTGTATAAGCGCGGCACGGTTTCGAGGTTATAGTTGAACACATCGGGCGGCGCCTGGGTGACGATAGCGAGCGCAACGTCCATGCGGCCGCGGAAGTCCGGTGTGAGGATTTCTATTTTTGTGCGCGGCGAGTGACGGCGCACGGCCTGAATGCAACTCACAAAATGCTGCGCGCCGCCGTCGCGTAAATCGTCACGGTCCACCGAGGTGATGACTACATACTTAAGCCCCATCTCCTTGATGACGCGCGCCAGGTTTTCCGGCTCATTGATATCGAGCGGGTTGGGCTTGCCGTGCGCCACGTCACAGAACGGGCAGCGCCGCGTGCAGATCGCGCCCATGATCATGAAGGTGGCCGTGCCGCGGCCGAAGCACTCGCCGAGGTTGGGGCAGGAGGCCTCTTCGCACACGGTGTGTAGATGGTGTTCACGTAATACGCCCTTGAGGCGCGCCACCTCCGGGCTTGCCGTGGACTTGGCACATATCCAGGCGGGTTTGCGCACAAGTGTCGTGCTCGGGACAATCTTGATGGGGATGCGCGCGACTTTGGCAGCACCCCTCAGGTGATTCAAATTTTATTTTTCCGTGGGTTCCATGAAAAGTTATGCGCCTCGATTCACGCGTGCGCCGCACAGGGAGGTGCCAGTGTCGCGGGAGGCAGGACGCCGGGAGCGACCAGTCGCTCTGCAATAGCTTCGCCGTCCCCGATGGGCGGTTCGTCACCGTCTTTTAAAGTGTATCCCAAGCATACGCCAATCTGCTCGGCGAGTTTATCTCCAATCTCGGAAAGCTTCGCCGTGATTCCCAGGCTGCGCATATCGGTTACGTGCAGGTCGGCATGACCACACGGGTGGATACGTGTAAACGGCTCCAAGTCCATCGCCACATTGAGGCTCACGCCGTGATAGCTACAGCCTTGCCGAACGCGCAGCCCCAGGGCCGCAATCTTCGCGCCGTTGACATAAACGCCTGGCGCCTCACGGCGAGCCTCACCCGGTACGCTGTAGTCCGCAAGCAGCTCGATCACGGACTGTTCCAATGCGTTCACCAACTGGCGCACGCCGAGGCCGCGCCGCCGCAAGTCGAGCAGCACGTAGCACACGAGCTGGCCGGGGCCATGATAAGTCACTTGTCCGCCGCGGTCGGCGTGAATCACGGGAATGTCTCGCGGCGGTCGCTCCCGGCGTCCTGCCTCCCGCGACACTAGCACGTCCCTGTGCGGCGCAGGCACGTGTTCACGCTTTGCGTTGAGACCAAGGGTATATACCGGCGGATGTTCTACCAGCCAGATTTCATCGGGTGTGGAGTTTGTGCGCGCCGCGCTGAACTCGCGCATCGCCTCCCACACCGGCAGGTAGTCACGCAAGCCGAGTTCACGCACGATGATATCGGTGTGTGCGTTAGACATGGCTGCCGCTGCGCAGCTTGTGCTTATAGTCTTGAAACAGCGCGGTCATGCGCCGCCACATCGGGCCGGGCTTGCCGCCGCCGACCGATGCGTCATCGAGTTTGGTCACCGGCATGATCTCCTTGGTGGAGCTGGTGAGCCAGATTTCATCCGCCTGGCGCAAGGCGCTCTCGCTGACTGACGCTTCGCGCCAGGCGATGCCGTTTTGCGCCGCCAGTTCCAGTATCAGGTCGCGCGTGATGCCGGGCAGCAGCAGCGGGCCTTTGGGCGGCGTGATAAGGATATTATTTTTCACGATAAATAAATTACTCGCCGCGCCTTCGGTGACTTCGCCGCCGCGTACCAGAATGGCCTCTACCGCGCCCTTATCCACCGCTTCCTGGCGCAGCAGGATATTCGGCAGCAAGGTGATGGCCTTGATGTGACAATACTTCCAGCGGATGTCGTCCAGGGTGACGGCCGCGATGCCGTGCGTGGCATAGCTGTCCGGAATCGGCGGCAGCGGGTTACTCATGGCGAATACAGTCGGCGTCACGTCCTTGGGAAAGGCGTGGTCGCGCTTGGCCACGCCACGCGTGACTTGCAGATAAATATATTGATCGGGATTTCCGTTGGCGGCGTTTTTGCCGATTAACTCCACGAGTACCTTTTCCCATGCCGCGTGCGTCAGCGGGTTGGCGATGCGCACGCCACCGAGGCTGTGATCGAGGCGGGCAAGATGTTGCGCGAGGCGGAATAATCGTCCGCCATAGGCGGGGATCACTTCGTACACGCCGTCGCCGAAGATAAAGCCACGGTCCAGCACCGGCACAAAGGCCTGGTCGAGCGGCAGGAACGCGCCGTTCAGATAGACGATGGGCGAGCCGGACATGTATCTGTGGTGGTTAATTAAGCCAACGATTGATCCAGAGCCGGATACTGTCCACCAGGCGCCGCCACCAGCCGCCTTGCTCGACGGCTTGCAGCGCGATCAGCGGCTGTTCGGCCACGACTTCATCGCCCAGGGTGATTTTCACCGTACCGTATTTTGCCTCCTTTGCGGCGGGCGCGATGATGATCTTGTCCATCTCTATCAAAGCCTTGAGTAGTCCGTATTGGCCGCGCGGGATGGTGACATACAGGTCTTCACTCAGGCCCAGCTTTAATTCGTTGCTTGCGCCTTTCCAGATGGTGGTGGTTTTGAGCGGCTGCGCGGCGCTGTACAGGCGTTGGGTTTCAAAAAACCGGAAACCGTAATTGAGCAGTTCCTGGCTCTGATCGGCGCGCTCCTTCTCGTTTGTGGCGCCAAGCACCGCGGCGATCAGGCGCATGTTGTCGCGCAGCGCGGAGGAAACCAGACAGAAGCCCGCGCTTTCGGTGTGTCCGGTCTTGACGCCGTCGGCCCCGATATCGCGCCATAACAGCAAGTTGCGGTTGTATTGCTTGATGTTGTTGTAGCTGAATTCCTTGATGGCGTAGTATTTGTAGTAATCTGGGAAGTCCCTGATCAGCGCGCGCGCGAGCAGAGTGATGTCACGCGCCGTGATGTAAAGCTCCGGGTCGGGCAGGCCGGTGCTGTTGGTGAAATGACTGTTTTTCATGCCCAGCAGTTGCGCGGTTTGATTCATCAGCGCGACGAAGGTGGTTTCGCCGCCCGCGGTATGCTCGGCCAGCGCGATGGTGGCGTCGTTGCCGGACTGTACGATCATGCCCTTGAGCAGGTCATCCACGCTCACCTGGGTGCCCACCTGCACGAACATGCGCGAGCCTTCGCTCTTCCAGGCCTTTTTGCTGATGGTCACATGGTCGCTGAGCTTGATCTTGCCGGAGGCCAGAGCCTGAAACACGGTGTAGGCGGTGAGCAGCTTGGTGAGACTGGCCGGTTCCATGCGCTCGTCGGCCTTTTGCTCCGCGAGTACCTTGCCGCTGTGAAAGTCGAGCAGGATGTAGGCGCGCGCGGGCAGCAACGGCGCCGCGGGGGCGGGCCGTAAAGCGGGCGCGGCGGGTATGGCCGCGGGAGCGGTCGCCGATAGGGCGCTGAAGGCGAGCAAAACGGTGCACAGCAAGGCTTTCATAGAAGAAGTGTCCATGTTATTTAAGGTTTGTGGGTCAATCTACAGGTTTGCGGGTCAATCCACCACGATGCGTGCGCCGTTTATGCCGGAACGCGTGAGGGTTTTGGTTAGGCGGCCGGCGTCGTCCAGGTTCGCCATCGGGCCGATACGCACCCGGTACAAGACGGTGTCATTGAGACGGGTTTTGATGATTTCAATCTCATCCACGATCTTGTCGAGCAACTGCGTGCGCAGGCGTTCGGCGTTGTCCAGACTCTGGAAGGCGCCCGCCTGGATATAAAGCTTCGTTGCAGGCGAAGTTTCTTCCGGCGCATCCGGACTGAGCGCGCGCACCTCTACCAGTCCGGTGCCGTGATCGAGAATACCGAGCTTGGTGGCGGCGGCGTAGGAGAGATCAATCAGACGATTGTCTATGAACGGTCCACGGTCATTGACGCGCACGATGAGCGAGCGGCCGTTTTGTAAATTGGTCACGCGCACATAGCTCGGTAGCGGCAGGGTCTTGTGCGCGGCGCTCATGGCGTACATGTCGTAAGGTTCGCCGCTGGAGGTGCGCCTACCGTGAAATTTGGTGCCGTACCAGGAGGCGGTGCCGCGCTCCACGTAACCCGCGCTGCTGGTCAGCGTGCGGTAGGTTTGTCCATTCACCGTGTAAGAAGGAGGATTGCCGTATTTGCCGAGAGGTTCAACACGCGGCGTCGGTTCGGGAATGGAGGCGACGTCGAGCGGCGCGGAAGGCGCCGCGTCGCCCTTGCCGAAACCGCTGTCGCTGGGTAGCGAGGTAGTGGTTTTGGGCGCGGTGCTACAGGCGTTGAGCATGACAACGAGCAGTAGTAGGGTGGGCACGTTTTTGTGCCCACGCGTTTTGCCACCGCGTGGGCAGACGATAACCCTGTCTGTCCACCCTACCCACTTGCCACTTGCTACTTGCCTCTTGTGATCCATCATTACTTTTGCGCCTTGATCTCCTGGCTCAGTTGGTACACGGCCATGGCATACAGGAGGCTTCTATTATAACGTGTAATGACGTAAAAATTTTGCAGCCCCACCCAATGTTCCGCGCCAGACTCGGCCGCGAGCTCAAGCAGCAGGGCGGGTTCGATATCAAACAGCGGCTCGGCGACGCTCACGCCCAGGCGGCGCAGATCACCCAGGCTGTACTGCAATTGTATGCCGCTGCCGAGCAGGGCCTGGTACTGCTCACCGTTTACCTCGGCGCGCACGGCGACCGGCGCGTCTTTTTGCCAGCCGTGTTCGCTCAGGTAATGCGCCGCGCTGCCGATGGCGTCCGCGCTGCTGTTCCACAGGTCGCGGTGTCCGTCGTGGTCGAAATCCACCGCGAAGTGACGATAGCTGCTGGAGATAAACTGCGCCTGCCCCATCGCCCCGGCATAAGAGCCTTTAACCGCGAGCGGATTGAGACGTTCTTCGCGCGCGAGGAGTAAATACTGCTCCAGTTCGGCGCGGAAAAAGGCCGCGCGCGGCGGGTAGTCAAAGGCGAGCGTGGTGAGCGCGTCCAGCACGCGGTATTTGCCCATATTTCCGCCGTAGCGCGTTTCCACGCCAATGATGGCCACGATGATCTCCGCGGGTACGCCATACACCTGCTGCGCGCGCGCGAGCGTTTCGGCGTTGGCCCGCCAAAATTCGACGCCGCCCGCAATGCGCGCGCGGTTGACGAAGATCGGGCGGTATTCGTGCCAGGCCTTGCCCTCGGCGGGCGTGGTGATGGCGGCGATGATGTCCGGGCGCGGCTCCACGGCGTTGAACATGCGCACCAGCTCCGCGCCGTCAAAGGCGTGCCGCTGCTCCATTTCGCTGATGAAGGCGCGCACTTCGGCGCGTTCGCCCGCTGATGCCGGCGCTGATGTCGGCGCGGCCAGGGAAGGCGCGGCATAGGCGAGGCAGATCAACAGACAACATAAGACAGGGTTCATGGGCATGGTCAGACCGGTTTTTTGGGGTGGGTGTGAATCGCCATGAGCATACCGAAAGAGGCCATCAGTGTCACGAGCGCGGTGCCGCCGTAACTGATGAGCGGCAACGGCACGCCTACCACCGGCAGCAGGCCGCTCACCATGCCGATATTGACGAAGATGTACAGTGAAAAACTCAGGATCAAACTGCCCGCCAACAGGCGCGTGAAATGATCCGGCGCGCACAGCGCGATGTACAGCCCGCGCGCGATCACCGCGATGAAGAGTATCAGCAGCAGCAGGATGCCGATCAGGCCGAACTCCTCGGCGTACACGGCGAAGACGAAGTCGGTGGTGCGCTCGGGGATAAAATCCAGATACGACTGCGTGCCGTTCAGCCAGCCCTTGCCGAACACGCCGCCGGAGCCGATGGCGATGGTGGACTGGGTGATGTGATAACCCGCGCCGAGCGGGTCGCTTTCCGGATTTATAAAGGTGAGCAGGCGCGTGCGCTGATAGTCGTGCATGAAATGCCACATGAACGGCGCGGCGATGGCGGCGAGCAACGCGCCGACGCCGACGATCCGCCAGCGGATGCCGGACAACAGCAGCACGAACAAACCCGATCCCAGGATTAATAACGCCGTGCCCAGATCAGGTTGTTCGGCGATCAGCGCCACCGGGATCAGAATCAGCGCGCCGCTCACCAGCAGCCGCTTGGCGCCGGGCGGCAAGCGCCGTTGGCCGAGATAGCGCGCCAACATGAGCGGCAGCGCCAGCTTCATCAACTCCGAGGGCTGAAAGCGGATTACGCCCAGATCGAGCCAGCGCTGCGCGCCCTTGGCATGGTCGCCAAACAGCAGCACGGCCACCAGCAGAGCTAAGGCGGCGCTATAAACCCAAGGTGCGGCCTCCTGTAAACGTTGCGGCGGCACTTGCGCGATCATCAGCATCAACCCAAAGCCGAGCGTCAGGCGCAGGGCGTGGCGCAGCAGCAGATCAGGGTCTTGCCCGCCGGCGCTGTAGAGTACCAGCAAGCCCACGGCGGACAGGAGCAGCAGGCCCGTCAGCAGGGGAAGGTCCACGTGCAACTTTTGCGCGAGATTGCGCGCCGGGGTTCTATAGTCGGATTCCAGGGTGGTCATGGCGCAGGGGTGAGTAAATATTGATCCATGAGTTTGCGTGCGATGGGCGCCGCCGCGCCGCTGCCGCTGCCGCCGTTTTCTACGATTACCGCGAGCGCAATGCGCGGATTGTCCACCGGCGCGAAGGCGATGAACAGGGCGTGGTCGCGCAGGCGCGGCGCGACTTTATCCTTGTCGTATTTTTCATCCTGTTTCAGGCCGAACACCTGCGCGGTGCCGGTTTTCCCGGCGATTTTGTAAGTCGCCCCCGCGCCGCTGCCGCGCGCCGTGCCGCGTTCACCGTGCATCACCTGGACCATGGCGTTGATAATAATATCCCAGCGGTCGCTCCTGGCGAGCTGAATGGTATTCAACGGCGCACTGGATCGCGCGACCTTATTGTGCGTGAGCGGGTCTTCGATGGCGGCGACGATGCGCGGCGCTATGCGTTTACCGCGATTGGCGAGCGCCGCGGTGACCACCGCCAGTTGCAGCGGAGTGGCCAGCATATAGCCCTGACCGATGCCCGCGATGATGGTTTCGCCGGGGAACCAGGCTTCCTTGCGCGCACCGCGTTTCCATGCGCTGGACGGCAACAGGCCGGCAAGCTCGCCGGGCGCGTCCATGGCGCTCTTCTGGCCGAAACCGAATTGCGCGAGGAAGTTGTGCAGGCGATCTATCCCCAGGCGCTGCGCGAGATCGTAAAAATACACGTCGCAGGACTCGCTGATGGCGCGCGTGATGTCCACCGCGCCATGGCCTTCGTGTCTCCAGTCGCGGTATTTGCGTTCATGGCCCGGCAACCGGAACCAACCCGGACAAAAGGTGCTGCGCTGCGCGTCGGTGACGCCAAGCTCCAGGCCGGCCAGAGCCACGAAGGGTTTGATGGTGGAGGCGGGCGGATACTGGCCGCGCAGGGCGCGGTTGTAGAGTGGTTGGCCGGACGAGTTTTGCAGCGCCTGATAATCCCTGGGCTCGATGCCGTTCACGAACAGATTGGGGTCGAAGCCTGGCTGGCTGACCAGCGCCAGCACCGCGCCAGTGCCGGGTTCCAGCGCCACCACCGCGCCGCTGTTATCGCCCAGCGCCTGTTCGGCGAGCTGTTGCAGGCGTATGTCCATATTGAGATGCAGGTTCCGGCCGGGTTGCGCCGGGGTGCGTTCCAGCACGCGCAGCCGGTGGCCCTGTGAGTTGGTCTCGATTTGCTCGAAACCCACTGTACCATGCAGCACGTCTTCGTAGGTATGCTCGACGCCGGTCTTGCCGATGTGCGTGGTGCCGCTGTAGTTGGAATCGCCGAGCTGGTCGAGGTCGTCTTCGCTGATGCGTCCCACGTAACCCACGGCGTGCGCCGTGCTCGCGCCGAGCGGATAGTCGCGCGTCACCCCCGCGACGATGTCCACTCCGGGAAACTGCGGGCGGTTCACCGCGAAACGCGCCAGTTCTTCCTCGCTCAGACGCAGCCGCAGCATCACGCCGTGCGTGGTGCGCTTTTGCTTGAGCAGGCGGCGGAAGCGCTTGATGTCGGCGGGGCTGATGGCGACGATCTGGTTCAGCGCGCGCAGCGTGGCCTCGATATCGTCCACCTGTTCGGGTATTACCTCCAGGCCAAACGTGGGCAGGTTGCGCGCCAGCAGCACGCCATTGCGGTCGTAGATCAGGCCGCGCGTGGGCGGGATCGCCACCACGCTGATGCGGTTGCTCTGCGCCAGGGTGAGATAGTGTTCCTGGTTGAGCACCTGCAGATAAATCAGGCGCGCCAGCAGCGCGAACATGAGCAGCAGCACCATGACCGCCGCCGCCAGCGTGCGATTCTGCAGCAGGCGGGTTTCGCGGATGTAATCGCGCAGCCGGTCGGATTCACTGATGCGCGCGTACATGGTTAATCATAAGTGGTAAGATAGACTGGCGGCGGCGATTATAACCCGTGGTGCGGTGCAGGGACGCACCGCCATTTTTTAAATGCGTTAAGCATTTAAAAAATGGAGAAAAGCAAAAATCGCATTTTTGCTTTTCGTGCTGAAAAAGAGCCAAGGAGGCCTTTTTCAGCATATTTAGGCGACGCGGTAACGGTGCCGTACATAACGCAGCGTGAGATACACCGTGGGCCAGATCAGCATGCTGGTGGGAGTGGCGAGCCAGTAACTCCAGCTCCACGGCGCCACCTGCGACATGCCTTTTACCCAAAAGCCGAGCATTTGATCGAAGAAAAGAATCAGCACCGCCACCGCCAGCGCTTGGTGCAAAAGAGGCAGTTGGCGGATGCCGAGATGGAGGTGCGTGGCGCTGTAGGCTATCAACGCAAAGCTCAGCGCGTGCTGGCCGAGCAGGGTGCCCTGCGCGGCGTCGAGCAACAGGCCCACCGCCCAGGCGCCGCCCACGCCGATGCTTCCGGGCAGTGCGAGACACCAGTAGATCAGGGTCATGGCCATCCAGGCCGGCCGCGCGGCGGCCAGCGCATCGGGCAGCGGCAGCAGGGTCAGCAGCAGCGCCACTGCGAAGCTTGAGATGATGATCCACGGGTGGTGCGCCTTGCGTATCATGGCGCGCTCGCGGGAGCGCCCGTGTCAGCGCTTGCCGCCTCCTTGCTCTGTTCTGGCCAGAGCAATAGCACCTCGCGGTTGCGCTCCAGTCCCGCGCTGGGTTCGGCGCTCACCTCGGCGAACGGCTCGTTCGGGTCCAGTTTCACGCTCACCACCTTGCCCACCGGATAGTCCGCCGGGAAACGCCCGCCCAGACCTGAGCTTACCAGCAGGTCGCCCACTTGAATGTCCGCGTTGTTGGCGAGATAGGGCAGATCGAGGCGATTGGACGAGCCGCTGCCGAAGGCGATGCTGCGCAGGCCGTTACGCAGCACCTGCACCGGCAGCGCGTGCGTGGGGTCGGTAATCAGCAATGCGCTGCTGGTATAGGGTGCGGCGTGCACCACCTGGCCCAGGATGCCGTGCGCATCCAGCAATGGCTGGCCGACGGTGACGCCATCACGCGTACCCTTGTTGAGCACTATTTGACGTTTAAAGGGGTCGAGGTCCACGGCGATGATTTCCGCCACCGAGGTGTGGCCGCCCACCTTTACCGATGACTGCAACAATTCGCGCAGGCGCCGGTTTTCCACCTCCAGCGTCTCATATCTTTGCATGCGCGCCATGAGCGCGAGGTTATCTTCCCGCAGGCGGCTGTTATCGTCCATTAAAGAGTTACGCGAGGCGAGGGCGTCGCTCAGCCAGGCGCCCGCGGCAAAGGGCAGGTTGACAAGATATTGCAGGGGTGAGATCAACAGCGACAAACCGGCGCGCAAAGGCTCCAGGTGCGCGCCGCGGTGATCAACGGTCATCATGGCGACGGATAACAGTACCCATATCAACAGCCGCAGGGTGATGGAAGGCCCGCGCTGAAACAGGGGCTTCATCTGCTCTTCGAAGCGCTGTTTCATATAACTAACCCGTTACCCGATATGGAGGGTGGAGTGAAGGGCACCTCTATAAATCTCCTGTCTGGCGGCGTTACTCCAGCACCAGGAAATCGTGGCCACCTTCATCTATCATCTCCAGGGCAGCGCCGCCGCCACGCGCCACGCAGGTGAGCGGATCGTCCGCGATGATCACCGGCAAGCCGGTTTCTTCCGAGAGCAGTTTATCCAGATCGCGCAGCAGCGCGCCGCCGCCAGTCAGCACCAAGCCGCGCTCCGCCACGTCCGCGCCCAGTTCCGGCGGGGTCTTTTCCAGCGCCGCGCGCACCGCGCTGACGATGCCCGCCAATGGCTCCTGCAGGGCCTCCAGGATTTCGTTGCTGTTCAGCGTGAAGTGGCGCGGCACGCCCTCGGCCTGATTGCGCCCCCACACCTCCATCTCGCGCACCTCGCTGCCGGGGAAGGCGGAGCCGATTTCCTTCTTGATGCGTTCCGCGGTGGATTCGCCGATCAGCGTGCCGTAGTTGCGCCGCATGTAGTTGATGATCGCCTCGTCGAAGCGGTCGCCGCCGATGCGCACCGAGGCGGAGTAGACGATGCCGTTGAGCGAGATCACCGCCACCTCCGAGGTACCGCCGCCGACGTCCAGCACCATGGAACCGCGCGCCTCGCCGATGGGCAGCCCGGCGCCGATGGCGGCGGCCATCGGTTCCTCGATCAGGAACACCTCGCTCGCGCCCGCGCCGCTAGCCGATTCCTTGATGGCGCGCCGCTCCACCTGGGTGGAGCCGCACGGCACGCTCACCAGCACGCGCGGGCTGGGGCGCAGCCAGCGGTTCTGGTGCACCTTGTGGATGAAATGTTGCAGCATCTTTTCGGTGATCGTGAAGTCGGCGATCACACCGTCCCTCATGGGGCGGATGGCGTTGATATTGCCCGGGGTGCGCCCCAGCATGTTCTTGGCCTCCATGCCCACGGCGACGATGGTCCTGGGCCCGTTCGGCCCGCGCTCCTGGCGGATCGCCACCACCGAGGGCTCGTTCAATACGATACCCCGGCCGCGTACGTAGATCAGGGTGTTGGCGGTGCCCAAGTCTATGGAAAGATCGTCGGAAAACAGCCTGCGGAAACGTCTAAACATCTGGTAATTCATCCTTACGGGGTGTAAACGCCCACTTTACCAATGCGGGGGACTTTGGGCAAGCGCCGAAGTATGATAAGTTGCCTATTTTCACGGATCAGGGTGAACCATGGCGCTTACTGCCTCCGACGTCAAAAAAATCGCTCACCTGGCGCGGCTCGCCGTCGCCGAACGGGACATCCCGGCTTATGCGCGCAATCTGTCCAATATCATGGGTCTGGTGGAGCAGATGAGCGCGGTGGATACCCGCGAGGTGCAGCCCATGGCGCACCCGCTGGAACTGCCCGCGCGCCTCAGGCCTGACCAAATCAGCGAAACCAATCAGCGCGAACTGTTTCAATCCATTGCGCCCAGGGTGGAGGCCGGGCTGTATCTGGTGCCTAAAGTTATAGAGCAGTAGCAAGTGACAAGTAGTAAGTGGCAAGAATAAAAAACCAGCCTTAGCCGCTCACCGCCAGCAAATTACTAAAAAATATGCACACTAAGACCGTTGCCGAATTATCACGCGCGCTGCGCAAACGCGAGCTTTCCAGCGAGGAGTTGACGCGCGCCTATTTGCAGCGCATTGAAAAATATAATCCAGCGCTTAACTGCTATATCAGCGTGACCGGCGAGCGCGCGCTGGCGCAGGCGCGCGCCGCCGACGCGCGTCTGGCAAAGAATGAGGGCGGCGCGCTCATCGGAATCCCCATCGCGCAAAAGGATATCTTCTGCACCAAAGGCGTGAGGACCAGTTGCGGCTCCATGATGCTGGACAACTTCATCGCCCCGTATGACGCCACCACGGTGGAGTGTTTTAACGCGGCGGGCGCGGTGATGCTGGGCAAGACCAACATGGACGAGTTCGCCATGGGTTCCTCCAACGAAACCAGTTATTACGGTCCAGTGAAAAATCCGTGGGACCTGGCCACGGTGCCTGGCGGCTCATCTGGCGGTTCCGCGGCGGCGATTGCCGCGCGCCTCGCGCCCGCCGCCACCGGCACCGACACCGGCGGCTCCATCCGCCAGCCCGCCGCGCTGTGCAACCTCACCGGACTGAAACCGACTTACGGACGCGTGTCGCGCTACGGCATGATCGCGTTCGCATCGAGCCTGGATCAAGGCGGGCCGATGGCGCGCACGGCGGAGGACTGCGCCTTGCTCATGCAGGTGATGGCCGGCTTCGATGCGCGCGACTCCACCAGCGTGCAGCGCCCCGTGCCGGATTACACTGCGACGCTCAATGACTCCATCAAGGGTCTCAAGATCGGTCTGCCCAGGGAATATTTTGGCGCGGGCCTGGATGCCAAGGTAGCGCAGGCGATAGACGCCGCCATCAAAGAGTATGAAAAGCTCGGCGCGGTGGTGAAGGAGATCAGCCTGCCCAATACCCATCTCGCGGTGCCGGTGTATTACGTGATTGCGCCCGCCGAGTGCTCCTCCAATTTATCGCGCTTCGACGGCGTGCGCTATGGTCACCGCTGCAAAGACCCGAAGGATTTGCTCGATCTCTATGAGCGTTCCCGTGGGGAAGGCTTCGGCGCGGAGGTGAAACGGCGCATCATGATCGGCACTTATGTATTGTCCGCTGGCTACTACGATGCCTATTATCTCAAGGCGCAAAAGCTGCGCCGCCTCATCAGCGACGATTTCAAACGCGCCTTCGAGCAGGCGGACGTCATCATGGGGCCGACTGCGCCCACGGTGGCGTTCAATCTGGGCGAGAAGACCGATGATCCGGTCACCATGTACCTGTCCGACATTTATACCATCGCGGTGAACCTCGCCGGCTTGCCCGCGATCTCGATTCCCGCCGGCTTCGTGGGCAAGCGCCCGGTGGGTTTGCAGGTCATCGGCAATTATTTTGATGAGGGGCGGTTACTAAGCATCGCGCACCAATATCAAAAGGTCACTGATTGGCACACGCGAACGCCGGCTGGATTTGAATAGACAAGACGCGATAGCTTGCTTTGAGGCGGCATGCTTGCATGCCGGGCATACGCCTATATAACGCTTGACGTAAAACGTATGGCGTTATACCCTGAAGCGGGTGATTAAAGCCTTTCGCTGCAAAGATACCGAAGCCCTGTTTCAGGGCAAGGGCTGTGCAAGATTTCGCAATATCGAACGGGTTGCACAGCGCAAACTAAAACAGCTTGACGCCGCGACCCGGCTCGCCGATCTCACGATCTTCCCCGGCAGCCGGCTGGAGGCTTTACGCGGCAATCGCAAAGGCCAGCACAGTATTCGCATTAACGCCCAATGGCGTGTTTGTTTTTCATGGCGCGGCGGATTCGCCTATGAGGTCGAGATTGTCGATTACCATTGAAGGAGCGAAATTATGAGGACTAAACAGTTGCCGCCTGTTCATCCGGGAGAGATACTGCTTGAAGAATTGATGATCCCTCTGGGCATCACGGCCAATGCCTTGGCGCGCGACCTGCGGGTGCCTGCCACGCGCATCTCCGAGATCATCAAGGGCAACCGGGCCGTCACCGCGGACACCGCCTTGCGTCTGGCGCGCTACTTCGGCAATTCACCCCAGTTCTGGATGAATCTGCAATCCAGCCACGACTTGGACGTGGTGCAGCGGCTATCCATGCCGGAGATAACGAGGTCGGTATTGCCGAGGAAAGCCGCTTAGGCGCCGATGCCGATGGAATGGGAAACCGTCATTGGCCTTGAAGTTCACGCGCAGCTGGCCACGCGCAGCAAAATCTTTTCCGGCGCGCCTACCGCCTATGGCGCGCTACCCAACACCCAGGCCTGCGCCATTGATCTGGGGATGCCCGGCGTGCTGCCGGTGTTGAACGAAGAGGCGGTGCGCATGGCGGTGAAGTTCGGCCTCGCCGTCGGCGCCAAGGTCGCGCCGCGCTCGGTGTTCGCGCGCAAGAATTATTTTTATCCAGATCTGCCAAAAGGCTATCAGATCAGCCAGTACGAATTGCCGGTGGTGGCGCAAGGCAAGATCGAGATCGAGCTGGAGGACGGCGGCGCCAAGACTATCGGCATCACGCGCGCGCACCTGGAAGAGGACGCGGGTAAATCACTGCACGAAGATGCCATTGGGAAGACGGGCGGCATGAGCGCCATTGATCTCAATCGCGCCGGCACGCCGTTATTGGAGATCGTCTCCGAGCCCGACATGCGCTCGGCCAAGGAGGCGGTGGCCTACATGAAAAAAATCCACTCGCTGGTGCGTTATCTGGAAATCTGCGACGGCAACATGCAGGAAGGCTCGTTCCGCTGCGACGCCAACGTCTCGGTGCGGCCCAAGGGCCAGCATGAATTCGGCACGCGCGCCGAGTTGAAAAACATCAACTCATTCCGCTTTGTCGAGAAGGCCATCAACTATGAAGTGCGGCGCCAGATCGAACTGCTGGAAGGCGGCGGCAGCGTGGCGCAGGAGACGCGTTTATATGATGCCGACAAGGACGAGACGCGGCCCATGCGCAGCAAGGAAGAAGCCAACGACTACCGCTATTTCCCCGACCCGGATTTGCTGCCGCTGGAAATTGACGCGGGGTTTATTGAAACCGTGCGCAAGACCCTGCCGGAATTGCCGGACCAGAAAAAACAGCGCTTCATCAAAGACTACGCACTGACGCCCTATGAAGCGGGCGTGTTGACCTCCAGCCGCGAACTCGCGGCTTATTATGAAGACGCGGTGCGCGGCGGTCGCTCCCGGCGTCCTGCCTCCCGCGACACTAAGCCGTCCTTGGCTGGCGCGGGGGGCGGGGAGCCCAAGCTGTGCGCCAACTGGGTGCTGGGCGAGCTGCTGGGCGCGCTCAACAAAAATAACCTGGACATCAACGCCAGCCCGGTCAGCCCCGCGCAGCTTGCCGGTATGCTCAAGCGCATCGGCGACAACACCATCTCCGGCAAGATCGCCAAACAGGTGTTCGATGCCATGTGGCACGGCGAGGGCGATGCGGACGCGGTGATCGCCGCCAAGGGCTTGAAACAAGTCACCGACAGCGGCGCGATTGAAAAGGTGATTGATGAGGTGATTAAAAAATTCCCAGAACAGCTCGCGCAATACCGCAGCGGTCAGGAAAAATTATTCACCTTCTTCGTCGGCCAGGTGATGAAGGCGAGCCAGGGCAAGGCCAACCCGGCGCAGGTCAATGAACTGCTGAAGGAAAAGCTCAAGTAGCCGGTTTTGTTCGCATATTCCGCGATTCTTACAGGTTCCGCCTGCGAAATAGTGATCAGCGGCCGTTACCGCAGGGCGACAACGCGATTACGACCCAGATGTTTCGCCTGATAAAGGGCTTCGTCGGCCGCCGCAACCAGTTGATCCGCGGTGATAACCGTTCCGGGCGGATAGACGGCAACGTCGGCGCTAATAGTGACATGCGACGCCACTTTTGAATGCTCGTGGGTAAGCCGCAACTGTGCAACCGCATTTCCGACTTCTTCGGCAATCCGGGTTCCACCGCTCAACTCCGTTTCCGGAAGGATAAGCGCAAACTCCTCGCCGCCGTAGCGTGTGGCAAAATCCGCCGGGCGCCGGCAGCAGGAGCGTATTGCGGCGGCAACCTGTCAGAGGCACTGATCGCCTGCCTGATGGCCGTAGTGATCGTGGTGGAATCGTCAACGAGCAGTATTTTCATGATCTAACAGCCTCCGGCATTCCGTGGGCAGCGAGTAGCCCGGATGGAATGAAATGAAATCCGGGAATCAAAAGCCCCCGGGTTGTGCTGCGCTTCACCCAGGCTACGTTCGCTCATCTGACGGGTTAATCGAGGCTAAGTTTTTTTAGGCGATAGCGCAACGCGCGGAAGGTGATGCCGAGCAGCTTTGCGGCGGCGGTTTTGTTGTAGCGCGTTTGTTCCAATGCCTTCATGATGCGCTGTTTCTCGACGCTGTCGAGTTCGTCTTCCAGCAGCAGCTTTTCCTGCTCTTGGTGCCGCGTGTGTTCCGGCAGGTGCAGGTCTTGTACATCAATTGAGTTGCCTTCGCGCAGGGTGAGCGCGCGCTCCAGAATATTTTCCAGTTCGCGCACGTTGCCGGGAAAGGAGTACCGGCACAGCGCTTCGCTGGCGCGCGGCGTGAGTGTGGCGACCGGCGTGCCTCCTTGGGCGGCGAGGCGCTGCAAGAAATGTCCGGCGAGCAGCGGGATATCTTCCACGCGTTCGCGTAGCGCGGGCACATGCAGCTCGATGACGTTGATACGGTAATATAAATCCTGGCGGAAGCCGCCCTGCTTGACCAGCGCGCCGAGGTCTTTGTGGGTGGCGCTCAGGATGCGCACGTCCACCGGAATCTCTTTTTGCGCGCCCACCGGGCGCACGGCTTTTTCCTGAATGGCGCGCAACAGCTTCACCTGCATGTACAATGGCAGGTCGGCGACCTCGTCCAGAAACAGCGTGCCGCCCTGCGCGGCCTGGAACAGGCCGAGTTTGTCCGCCACCGCGCCAGTGAAGCTGCCCTTTTTGTAGCCGAAGAATTCGCTTTCCAGCAGTTGTTCGGGAATCGCGCCGCAGTTGACGGCGACGAAGGACGCGTCGCGTCGCGGCCCCTGCCCGTGAATCAGGCGCGCGGCCAGCTCTTTCCCGGTGCCGGATTCGCCGCTGATGTAAACCGGCGCCTGACTGCGCGCCAGCTTGGCGATGGTGGCGCGGACGGTTTGCATCGGCGCCGAGCCGCCGAGCAGATTTTGCGTCTCCGGCTGCGCCGGCGTGGCGAGCTTGAGCGCGCCGTTGACCAGGTTGCGCAGCATGTGCAAGTCCACCGGCTTGGAGACGAAATCAAACGCGCCCGCCTTCAACGCCTGAACCGCGGATTCCATGTTGCCGTGCGCGGTGATCACCGCGACCGGCGTCTCCGGCGCCTTGCGCTGAATGTATTCGACCAGTTCAATGCCGCTGCCGTCCGGCAGGCGCATGTCGGTGAGGCACAAGTCAAAGTGATGCTGGCCCAGCAGCGTGCGCGCCTCGGCCAGGTTCGGCGCGGCGTGCGTGACGATGTTCATGCGCCCCAGCGTGAGCTGCAGCAACTCGCGGATATCCGGCTCGTCATCCACCACTAATGCCGTGTGCGTTGTCATGAATACCCTATATAACTTGTCTGCGCCGGTCGGCGAAGGTGATACGGAAGCAACTGCCCTGAGCGAGCCGGATATATTTAAGATGCGCCTGGTTACACTCGCACAGCTCGCGCGCGATGTACAGCCCCAGCCCGGTGCCGCTCGATTCGGTGGTGAAGAACGGCTCGAAGATATGCTCGGCGTTTTCCGCGCTGATGCCGGGCCCGCCATCTATCACGTCGAGATACGGGGCATATTGACCGGGAAGGATGCCGTAGCGCAAGATGAGTTTCGGCGCCGCGCCGCCCGGCGCGTAGCGCAGGCCATTCTGGCACAGATTCCACAGCACCTGATGTAATTGACCGGGATCCGCGCGCACAATAACGTTGCTGTCCTCATGCTGCACGCTGATCTCTCCCGGATTGAGGGCGTTGCTCTCGCAAAATGTCCGCGCGAATTCGTCGAGCCAGGATTCAAGATCGAGATTGTCACTGCACGTGCGCTCGCGCCGGCTCAGTTGCAGTATGTTTTCCACCATGTTGTTCATGCGCCGGGTGTGGTCGGCGATAATCTGGGTAAGGCGTCTGTCTTCTTCCTGCAAGGCGGGCGATTCGGCGAGCAATTGCCCGGCGTGGCTGATGGCGCCGAGCGGGTTGCGTATCTCGTGCGCGATGCTGGCCGTGAGCCGTCCGAGCGAGGCGAGTTTCAGGTGCTGCGCCTGCTGTGTGATTTCGGAGTTATCTTCCAGAAAGATCAATGTGCCGCTGTCCTGCGCCATACCCAGTTTCTCAAAGCGCGCGAAGAAATCGTCCGTGGCGGCAGAAGGTTGGGCGTCGTGCTCACGCCATTCCGACCACTGCCCGGCGAGCGCAGGCGCAACCTCGGCCAAGGTTTTCGGGGCCGCAGTGGGCAAGCCGAGCAGGCGGTGCGCCGATTCATTGGCGATGCGGATGAGGCCGGTGTCATCCAGTACGATGATGCCGGTCCGCATGCGTTCGATGACGTATTGCGTGATCTCCGCCATGTTGGCGAGATCCGCGCCGCGTTGGGCGGCAAGCGCTTCGCTTTCAAGGGCGCGGCGCGCCAGCGCATGGATGAGCAGGGCGGTGGCGAAAAACGCCGCGCCCAGCATGCCGGTCTGGGTGTAGCCGCTTTGCGTGGCGGTTTCAATCAAGCTGGCGTAGCCGTGCTCGATGAGGGTGGCGAGACTGGCGACGGCGGCGAAAAATATTCCGATGCGGCCGGGTGAGAGTATGGCCCCGGCTGCGACCGCCACCACGAGCAAGATACCCAGGCCGCTGGCTACCCCGCCGCTGGCGTGCATCATCAGGGTGATGACCACGATATCAATCAGTATCTGCGCATACACCTGGGTGCGTAAACCGGGCCAGCGGGCCAGCCGGGCCACGGCGCACACTATACTGAACGCGAGATAAAACAGGCTGAGATTGGAGAATAAGGCGGGACTATCCTGGCCCAAGGGTTGCGGCGGCTGATCGCTCAACACCAGCAATGCCGCGGCAGTGGAGAGGGCGAGCCGGTAAAAAATCAGCAACGCCAGCAGTTTCCAGGGCGTGCTGTAGGGAGCGGGCTCCTGCGCCATCAGGCTTTCGTGAGCGGAGAATATGCGCGACATGGTGATTCCGCCGCCCTGTGCGCGTTTTAAACGGATTCCTTGTCGCGGTGCTCGGCGCAGCAGAAATATTGATCGCGGTGCTTGAGCGCTTCAGCCTCGGGCACATGCAGGCCGCACACAGCGCAGCGCACCATGCTGCCGATGCGAGGAGGCTCCCCGCGCGCGCGCTTGGACAGCGCGAGATAGCGCTTGACCACCAGCGTCAACAGCCATACGGCGAGGGCGATTAGCAATAGGCGTATCAGATTCATAACGTGTTAGCATAACGCATTTTTGCGTAAACCCGCCATTTCCTCCACAATAAAGGCTTTGCGCCGAACACCATGAATCTGCACGAATTCCAGGCCAAACAATTACTCACTGACTACGGCATCCCGGTGCCCGGCGGCAAGCCAGCGCGCTCCGTCGAGGAGGCGCTCGGCGTGGCGCGCGCACTCGGCGGAGAGAGCTGGATCGTCAAGGCGCAGGTGCACGCGGGCGCGCGCGGCAAGGCTGGTGGCGTAAAGCGCGTGCACGGCTTGAATGAATTGAAAAGCACGGTGAGCGCGCTGCTTGGCGCGCGCCTTGTCACCGCGCAAACCACGCCTCAGGGCTTGCCGGTGTCAGTGGTGCTGGTGGATCGCCCGTGCGAGATCGCGCGCGAACTGTATCTCGCGTTGACCGTGGATCGCGCACGCGAGCGCGTGCTGGTCATGGCGTCTGGCAGCGGCGGGATGGAGATCGAAACCCATCCGCATCAAATACAAACGCTACACGCGGATCCGCTGGTGGGTTTGCAGCCTTACCAGTGCCGCGAACTCGCCTTCGCGCTGGGTCTGGCGGATAAACAAGTGAGTGCGTTCACGCAGCTTGCGCGTGCGCTGTATCGCCTGTTCGTGGACAAAGATGCAAGCCTGGTGGAGATCAATCCATTGATTGTCACCCCGGCGGGTGAGTTGATCGCGCTCGACGCCAAGATCATTTTGGACGACAACGCGCTGTATCGCCATGCCGATCTGGCGGCGCTGCGTGATGTGACGCAAGAAGACGAGCGCGAGGCGGCGGCGCGCCAATTCGGCCTCAACTACATCACGCTCGACGGCAACATCGCGTGCATGGTGAACGGCGCGGGACTCGCCATGGCGACCATGGATTTAATCAAGCTGCACGGCGGCGAACCGGCCAATTTTCTTGATGTCGGCGGCGGCACCACGGCGGAAAAAGTGGCCGAGGCGTTCAAGCTGATTTTGTCCGACAAAAAAGTGAAAGCGATTCTGGTCAACATCTTCGGCGGCATCGTGCGCTGTGATTTGATCGCCGAAGGTATTATCAAGGCGGTGTCCGAGGTCGGTATCACGTTGCCGGTGGTGGTTCGCCTCGAAGGTAACCGTGCGCCGGAGGCGCGCGAATTGTTACGCGCCAGCAAGCTCAAAATCATCGCCGCAAACGATCTCACCGACGCGGCGCAGAAAGTCGCGGCTGCGGCGGCGTAACGGCACATGTCCATTCTGGTCAATAAAAACACCCGTGTCATCTGCCAGGGCTTCACCGGCAAGCAGGGCACGTTTCACTCCGAGCAGGCCATTGCCTACGGCACCCACATGGCCGGTGGCGTGACGCCGGGCAAGGGCGGGGAGACGCACCTTAGCCTACCGGTGTTCAACACCGTGCGCGAGGCGGTGCGTGAAACCGGCGCGGACGCGACCATGATCTACGTGCCCGCGCCGTTTGCGGCGGATGCGATTCTGGAAGCGGCGGATGCGGGCATTACAGTCATCGTGTGCATCACCGAAGGCATTCCGGCGCTCGACATGCTGAACGTCAAGGTCGCGCTGAAAAATTATCCTGAGGCGCGCCTCATCGGGCCGAACTGCCCCGGCGTCATCACGCCGGGCGAGTGCAAGATCGGCATCATGCCGGGTGTGATACACAAACCCGGGCGCATCGGTATCGTGTCGCGCTCCGGCACGCTCACTTATGAAGCGGTGCACCAGACCACGCAAAACGGTTTAGGACAAAGCACCTGTGTCGGCATCGGCGGCGATCCGATACAAGGCATGAATTTTATTGATTGCCTGGAATTGTTCGAGCAAGACCCGCAAACCGAAGGCATCATTCTGGTGGGCGAGATCGGCGGCAGCGCGGAAGAGGCCGCCGCCGGCTATATCAAAGCACACGTGCGCAAACCCGTGGCTGCCTACATCGCGGGACAAACCGCGCCGCCCGGCAAGCGTATGGGGCACGCGGGCGCGATCATCTCCGGCGGCGCGGGCACGGCGGCGCACAAAATCGCCGCGCTGGAAGCGGCGGGAGTGGCCATCGCGCGCTCGCCCGCCGAGATGGGGAGCGCCATGGCCGCGCTGCTGCAACGCGCGAAAAAATCCGCCGCGCGATGAGCACGCGTTTGCGCATCGCCGCCGCCCAGCTCAACCTATGCGTGGGCGACGTGCGCGGCAATGCCCGGAAGATCATCGCCGCCGCGCATCAAGCGCGCGATGAATTGCACGCCGACGTGGTGGTGTTTCCCGAGCTCGCGCTCACCGGTTATCCGCCGGAGGATTTGCTGCTGCGCCCCGGCCTGCACGCGCAGGTGCGGGGAGGCATTGAGGAGCTGAAGCGCGGGATCAACGGCATCGCCGTGGTGTTCGGCTATCCGCATCAGGAAGACCATCATCTCTACAATGCCGCCGCATTGTTGCGCGATGGCGCTATCGTGGCGCGTTACTTTAAACAGCATCTGCCGAATTACGGCGTGTTTGACGAAAAGCGCTATTTCACCGCGGGCGATCAGGCCTGCGTGGTGGATATCAAAGGCGTGCCCACCGCGCTCAGCATTTGCGAAGATATCTGGATGCCGGGGCCGATACGGCAGGCGCGCGAGGCCGGCGCGCGCCTGTTCATCAACATCAACGCCTCGCCGTTTCACCTCGCCAAGGGCGAAGAGCGCGTGGCGCTGCTCAGGCAGCGCGCGCAGCAGGGCGAGATGCCCATCGTGTATGTCAACCTGGTGGGCGGGCAGGACGAACTGGTATTTGACGGCGAATCGCTCGCGGTGGACGCGCAAGGCCAACTCATGCTGCGCGCACCGGCCTTTGCGGAAGGACTGTTTCCGTTGGATTTGCAGGTGAACGGCGAGATCGTTGTGCAGCCGGGCGAGTGCCGCGCGCCGCTGAGCGAGGAACAAAGCGCGTACCAGGCGCTGGTATTGGGCGTGCGCGATTACGTGAACAAAAACGGATTTAACGGCGTGGTGATCGGCGTCTCCGGCGGCATAGACTCCGCGCTGACCCTGGCCATCGCCGTGGACGCCCTGGGCGCCGAACGCGTCGAGGCCGTGCTCATGCCCTCGCGCTACACCGCATCCATCAGCGTTGAGGACGGCAAGGCGGTGGCCGATGCCTTGGGCGTGAAACACAGCCTGATCTCCATCGAGCCCGCCTTTCAAGCCTTTTTGGACAGCCTCAAAGGAGAATTCGCCGGGCTGGCTACCGAGGTCACCGAAGAAAATATCCAGGCGCGTTGCCGTGGCGTGATTCTGATGGCCATCGCCAACAAGAAACGCAACATTGTGCTCTCCACCGGCAACAAGAGCGAGATGTCGGTGGGTTATGCGACGCTGTACGGTGACATGGCGGGCGGCTTCGCGCCGCTCAAGGACGTGCCAAAACTGCTCGTCTACCGCCTCGCCGAGTATCGCAACCGTATCAAGCCCGTGATTCCGCGCCGCACGTTCGAGCGCGCGCCCACCGCCGAGCTGGCGCCCGGCCAAAAAGACACCGATTCACTGCCTCCTTATTCCGTCCTCGATCCCATACTCAAGATGTATGTCGAGCAAGACAAGCGCACCGAGGATATCGTCGCCGCCGGTTTCGACGAGCAGACCGTCAGGCGCGTGATCCGCATGGTGGACCGCAACGAATACAAACGCCGTCAGGCCGCGCCGGGTGTGCGCATCACCCAGCGTGCCTTTGGCCGCGATCGGCGTTATCCTATTACCTGGGGTGAGGCGCGTTAGCGCCGAACGACACGCCATATCTTTTTTATCCCCTCCCCCTGTCAGGGGGAGGGTTAGGGTGGGGGTAAGAGGTTAAAGAACATTCAGCAGTGAAATAGGCACCGAGGACCACAACATGAAAAAACTGGAAGCGATCATCAAGCCGTTCAAATTGGACGACGTGCGCGAGGCACTGTCCGAGATCGGCATCACCGGCATGACCGTCACCGAAGTCAAAGGCTTCGGCAGACAAAAAGGCCACACCGAGCTCTACCGCGGGGC
>JBCKVB010000003.1:0-66968 GCA_038924245.1 Gammaproteobacteria bacterium
TGGAGAAGCAGGGTTTTTCAAAATGTTGCGCCTGAGCGGGCAGGTGACGGGCGACAGCCGGGTCGGTGCCGCCGAGGCCCTTGGGATATTGCTCGGTGTACAGCACGGGAATATCCAACAGCGCTGCGGCTTGCAGCAGAATGCCGCTATTACGTAATACACGCTCACGCGCGCTATCGGGCATGGCGGCGCTGAGTCGTGTTTGCACATCAACCAGCACTAAAACACTGTCATTCGCGCGGCATAGCATCGGTTATCGCCTGTGTTGATATTCCCTTCAGATTGAAATCCCTCTCCCCGTAGGCAGGGAGAGGGTAGGGAGAGGGGATTATTTAGTGCAGCCAGGTGTTAACTTGTTCCAAATCGGTTTGGCTTAACGTGCCTGCGGCTTGTTTCAGGCGCAGGCCTTCCAGAATATAGTCGTAGCGCGTGCGTGCGTAATCACGCCGGGCGCGGAACAGTTCGCGCTGTGCGTCCAGCACATCCACCTCGGTGCGCGTGCCGGCCTGCGATCCGGCCTCGGTGGCTTCCAGTGCGGTTTGATGGGAGAGCACGGATTGCTGGAGCGCCTTGACGCGGCTGATGCCCGCGATCACGCCGGCGTAGGCGTCGCGCGTCTGGCGCACCACGGAGCGTAACTGCTGCTCCTGGTTTTCCTGCGCTTGCGTGTATTTATGCCGCGCCTCGCGCGTGCGTGAATTGACCATGCCGCCCTGGAAGATCGGCGCGTTGATCTGCAGGCTGATCGAATCGTTCAAGGTCTCTCTCGCCTCGAAAGGTCCGCCGCCGGATTCGGAGAACACGCGGTTGCCGACGAGGTCCAGCGTGGGCAGGTGCGCGGCGCGCTGGCGCGCGATCTCTTCCCGCGCCACCTCGGAGGAATGTTGCGCGGCGGTGTATTGTAGGTTTTGCTTGAGCGCGGTCTCCGTCCACTGTTCCACGTCTGCGGGTTCCGGCGTGAGCAGCGGCAACTGTTCGGTGAGCGCGGCCAGGGCGTCATGCTGGCGCGCGGTGATTTCGCGTAGCGCCTCGACGCCGGTGGTGAGCTGGCGCTCGGCGGCGATCTCCTGCGCCAGCGCGGCGTCAAAGCGCGCCTGCGCCTCCTGCACGTCGGTAATGGCCACCAGCCCCACCTCGAAGCGCTGCCGGCTTTGCTCCCGTTCGCGCGCGATGGCCTTCTTCTCGGCACGTGCGAACTCCAGGTTGTCCTGTGCCGCGAGCACGTCGAAATAGCGTGTCGCGCTGCGCAGCATGAGGTCCTGCCGCGCGGCGCCAAACAGAGCGTCGGCCTGGGCGATGCGCGCGTCGGCCTGGCGCAATTGCACGTAGGTGTCGTGGTGATACACCGGCTGGGTGAGGCTCAAGGTGTAGCCGCTGCTGTTGAAATGCGAGGTACCAGACGGCGCCTCCAGACGGTTGCCGGTGGTATTGGCGTTGGCGCTGATGGCCGGGAACAGCAGGGCGCGGCTTTGCGGCTTGTTCTCCAGCGTGGCGAGGCGCGCGGCCTCCGCGCCCCTGAGTTGCGGATCGTTTTCTGCGGCGAGCCGGTAGACATCCAGCAGATTTTCCGCCGCCGCATTGTGCGCCGCCGCAAGGCAAAATAATAAGGTGTAAATCGTGTTACGCATGGCCTGGTTCTTGAGTGGACTGTGGTGCATAGGATATGTGTTGCATGATACCTGGTCCCTCGTGTTTCCGCGTGTGCGATACCAGCGTGTACACGGCGGGAATGATGAACAGGGTGAGCAAGGTGCCGAGCAGCAGGCCGCCCACGATCACCCAGCCGATGGGCTGGCGGCTCTCCGCTCCCGCGCCGCTCGCCAGCGCGAGCGGCAACGCGCCCAGCACCATGGCGGCGGTGGTCATCAAAATCGGGCGCAGGCGCAGGCTCGCCGCCTCGATCACCGCGCTCCTCACATCGTGCCCGCGCTCGCGCAGCTTGTTGGCGAAGTCCACGATCAGAATACCGTGCTTGGTGATGAGGCCGACCAGCATCACCAAACCGATCTGACTGTACACGTTGAGCGTGCCGCCGGAGAGCTTCAGCGCCAGCAGCGCGCCGGCGACGGCGAGCGGCACGGTGAGTATGATGATGAACGGGTCAATGAAGCTTTCGAACTGCGCCGCGAGCACCAGATAAATAAACAGCAGCGCCAGCACAAAGGTGAGATATAAAGTGGCGCCCGATTCCTTGAGCTCGCGCGACTGGCCGTCCAGCGAGGTCTGCGTGCCGGGCGGCAATGTTTCCCTGGCCGCTTGTTCCATGAAATCGAGCGCCTCGCCCAGCGAATAACCCGGCGCGATGTTGGCGCTGAGGGTGGCCGAGCGCAGGCGGTTGAAGTGATTGAGATCCTTGGGGGCCACGGTTTCGCGCACGCGCACCAGGTTGGAGAGCTGGATCATCTGCCCGTCGCTGCCGCGCACATAAATAGAAGAAAGGTCGCCGGGTTCCCTGCGCTCCTCATCTCTCAATTTCACGATCACGTCGTATTGCTCGCCCTCGCGTTTGAAGCGCGTCACCTGACGCCCGCCGAGCAGGGTTTCCAGCGTGCGTCCGACCTTGTCCACCCCCACCCCCAAGTCGGCGGCCTTGTCGCGGTCCAGCTCCACGCTGAGCTGCGGCTTGTTGAGCTTGAGATCGCTGTCCAGATTGGTGAGCCCGGGAAACTCTCCCGCCTTGGCGAGCATGGCGTTCACCATGGTCTGCAACTCCGCGTAGGAACTTCCCTGCAACACGAATTGCAGCGGCGGATTGCGAAAGCCCTGGCCGAGCGAGGGCGGCTGCACCGGGAAGGCACGCACGCCGGGCAGGCCGGACATCTTGCCGCCGAGTTCCCCCGCGATTTCCTTGGCGTTGCGCTCGCGCTCCTCCCACGGTTTCAGGTTCACGAAGGAGATCGCCATGGTGACCGGGTTGGGACGCTCCAGACCGGGGGCGACAATCATGAAATAGGTATTGATCTCCGGCACCTGCGCGTAAAAACCCTCCACCTGGCGCGCGTAGCGGTCGGTGTAGTCCATGGTCGCGCCTTCGGGCGAGAACATCATGCCAACCAACAGGCCGCGATCTTCCAGCGGCGCGAGCTCGGACTTCAGGATGGTCATCAACCCCACAATGCCGGCCAGAACCGCAACCCCGACCGGGGCCAGCAGCCAGCGCCGGTCGAGCGTGCGCGCCAGGGCGCGTTGATAGCCTTGGTTAAGCGCATGCAGCCACTGTTCGCTCATCAGATAAAGGCGCGAGTGTTTGGTTTCCGGGCGCAGTATCTTGGAGCACATCATGGGCGTGAGCGACAGCGCGACAAAGCCCGACACCAATACGGCGGCGGCGACGGTGAGCCCGAACTCGGCGAACAGGCGTCCGGTGTTGCCGGGCATGAAGGAGAGCGGCGCGAACACCGCCACCAGGGTCAGCGTCATGGCGATCACCGCGAAGGCGATCTCCTTGCTGCCCTCCAGCGCGGCGCGCACGGCGTCCATGCCGTGTTCGATGCGGCGCTGGATGTTCTCCAGCATCACGATGGCGTCGTCCACCACCAGGCCGATGGCCAGCACCAGGCCGAGCAGGGTGAGCACGTTGATGGAAAAGCCCAGCACGTAGAGAAAGATGAACGCGCCGATGAGCGACACCGGGATGGCGATCAACGGGATCAGCGTGGCGCGCAGCGTGCGCAGGAATAAAAAGATCACCAGGATCACTAGCAGCAGCGCTTCAAGCATGGTCTTGAACACCGCCTCGAGGGACTTTTCGATGAATACCGATCGATCGAACGCGACCTTGAGCTGCATGCCTTCGGGCAGTCCCGCGCTGATCCGGGGCAGTTCCTGCTTCACCGCCTGCGCCACGGACAGCGTGTTGGCGGTGGATTGCTTCACCACGCCGAGGCCCACCGCCGGATTGCCGTTCACGCGCACCGCATTGCGCTCATCCGCCGCGCCAATCTCGGCGCGGCCCACGTCGCCTAGGCGCACCGGATAGCCGCCCGCTTCGCGGATGATGACGCGGTTGAACTGCTCCGGCGTGCGCAGATCGGCTTCGGTGAGCACGGAAAACTCCCGCTGACTGCTCTCAATGCGCCCGGAGGGGATTTCCAGATTCTGATTGCGCAGCGCGTCTTCCACGTCCTGTGGTGTCAATTGATAGGCCGCGAGGCGGTCGCGATCGAGCCAGATGCGCATGGCGTAACGCCGCTCGCCGCCGATAATTACGCTCGCCACGCCAGGCAGAGTCTGCAGACGGTCCTGCACCACGCGGTCGGCATAATCGGTAATTTCCAGATGATTGTGGCGGTCACTGGAAAAGGCGATCCACATGATGGCCTGCGCGTCGGCCTCGATCTTGGCCACCACCGGTTCATCCACTTCGTCCGGAAGTCTGCCGCGCACCCGCGCTACGCGGTCGCGCACGTCGCTCGCCGCCGCATCCGGATCACGCGTGCGCACGAACTCCACGCTGATCTGGCTCACCTCCTCGCGGCTCGCCGACTTGATGGTCTTGACGCCCTCGATGCCGGACAGCGCGTCTTCCAGCGGATGCGTGACCTGGCTTTCGATCACCTCCGCGTTGGCGCCGGTGTACACGGTGCGCACCGACACGACGGGCGCGTCAATGTCGGGATATTCGCGCACCGTGAGGCGCTCATAGGCGATGACGCCGATCAGGACCACCATTAGGCTCATCACGGTGGCGAGCACCGGGCGGCGGATGGATAATTCCCAAAGCGTCATAGGGCTAACTGCCGCCTGGGGCGGCCGGCGCCGGGCTGCTTGTTTGGCCGATGATGCGCACCGCCATGCCGTCGCGCAGCCGGGTCTGGCCGGCGGTCACCACCGTGTCGCCCGCGCTCAAGCCCGCGCTGATCTCCACCTTGCCGTTTTCGCGTTGCCCGGTCTCTACCTTGGTTTGCAGCGCCTTACCGTCCACGATGCGAAACACAAATTGTTCATCCCCGATGGGTACCAGCGCCTGCTCCGGCGCCAGCAGCGCCTGCGCGCGGCTCTCCAGCACCAGCGCCACGCGCGCGAACATGCCGGGGCGCAGGCGCTGTTCAGGGTTCGGGATGTGCGCGCGCAACAGCAAGGTGCGCGTTTGCTCATCCAGGCGCGGGTCTATGGCGTAGACCTTGCCGCCGAAAGTCTCGCTTGGATAGGCATCCACCCGAGTGTTGACCTGTTGACCTTGTTTGATGCCGGCAAGGTAAATTTCCGGCACGCGGAAATCGAGTTTGAGCGATTGGATGTCTTCCAGGTTGACGATGTCCGCGCCCTCCTTGATGTAATCGCCCGCGCTCACCTGACGCAAACCGAGCACGCCGGAAAACGGGGCATGAATGCGGGTTTTGGCCAGGCGTGCCTGTTGCAGATTGTGACGCGCGCGCGCCTCACTGAGGCGGGCGAGCGCTTCGTCGTAATTTTGCCGGCTCAGCAGCTGCTTCTCGAATATTTCCTGCGCGCGCGCAAAGTTGAGTTCGGCGAGTTTGACCGTGGCGGCGCTTTCGGCCAACTGGGCGCGCGGTTCCGCGTCATCGAGACTGATGAGCGGGGCGTTTTTCGCTACCGCAGCGCCCTCTTGAAAATGAATCGCGGCGATGCGCCCGGCGATCTCGGAGCGGATCATCACCGATTCATTGGCGCGCAGCGTGCCCACGGCCGTGACCGCGCTCGTCACCGTGCCGGTTTCCACCACCACCGCTTCCACCGGGAGTGTCATACCGCCGGGCGGTGCGCCACCCTTGGACGCGCCTTGCCGCTCCCCGTCCGTGCAGGCGCCTGCCACAAGCAGCAACAGCGCGGTGAATAACCCTCTTCCAAGCAGGCGTATACAACGATTCATGGTGTGAAAAATACCGGGTTTGAGTGAGTTTGCATGCGGGCGTGTTTAACGGATGATACCTGCAATACCGGTTACGGCACAGCTACAGCGGCCATCGGGCGCGTTAGAACACGAAGGCCTGCGGCTTGGGCGCGTTGACCAGCGGCGGGATGTCCGTTTCAAACAGGCTTTCGCGCGACCATTCACGGGGACCGAGACGGGTAATGAGCAAGGCTTCCATCGCGGGCGCTAGGCCCACGATCATAAACAGCCGCCCACCCACCTTAAGTTGCTCCTGAAAGTGCGCGCTGAACAGCGGCAACGAACCGGTCACGGCGATGACATCATAAGGCGCGTGCTTCTTCCAGCCGTTCACGCCGTCGCCGGTTTCCAGCGCCGCGTTGAGGATGCCCCGCGCGGCGAGCGTCTGCCGCGCGCGCGCGCTGAAATCAGGATAGATGTCCACGCTGTGCACGTGTCGGGCGAGGCTGGCGAGCAGGGCGGTCAAATAGCCGCTACCGGTGCCGACCTCCAGCACCGTATCGGCGGGTTGCACGTCCAGCGTCTGAATCAGCCTGGCCTCGACCTTCGGGAGCATCATCACTTCACCGTGGCCGAGCGGGATATTCATGTCCGCGAACGCCAGGCTGCGGTATGGCGCCGGCACGAACTGCTCGCGCGGCATGCGCGCGAGCAGTTCGAGCACGCGCGGATCCAGCACCTCCCAGGTGCGGATTTGCTGTTCAATCATGTTAAAGCGGGCTTGCTCCATATTCAGGGGATTCATGGCGGCGGTGCGTGGTGGGGGCGTGGTAAATTCGGGTTCAACAGGTTAAGCGCTTTGCCGTTCGCGCGCAAGAGCGGGCGCGTGACAGGGCTTGCAAATGCGCCTGCGGTGGGCTAGTTTGAACGCAGCAGCTAGGGGTGTCCCGCACTAGTCCGATCAATAGTGCGGGGCTGAGAGAGCAAACCCTTTGAACCTGATCCGGTTTATCCCGGCGTAGGAAAGCGGCGTCCCTCCGTGTTCCTGCGTCCCTGTCGTCGAGGTGAGTGATGAGCGCAGTGCCTGAAAAAATCCTGAGCAACACCGTCACGCTGGATGCGGCGGTCACGCGGCCGTTCCCGAATTCGCGCAAGGTGTACGTAATGGGCAGCCGCGCCGACATCCGCGTGCCGATGCGCGAGGTGACGCTTTCCCCCACGCCCGCGAGTTTCGGCGCCGAACCCAACCCGCCGGTGTATGTTTATGACACCTCCGGCCCGTATACCGACCCGGAGGCGCGGATTGGCCTGCGCCGCGGCCTGCCCGCCTTGCGCGCGGCGTGGATCGTGGAGCGCAACGATACCGAACTACTGTCCGAGATTAGCTCGCAGAAGGAGCACACGGAAGCGAAGCGTAGTGCGACGCCCCCCGCGTAGCCGTAGGGCCGGATGTTTTGTCGGAGTCGGAGCGGTAGCGTAGGCGGAGACAAAATAGAAGGCATCCGAAACGGCGTCAAGTCATTGTGGACGTAGTGGCGCTCCGCGCTAGTGGAGCGTCGGTACGGACGCAGGACGAACGCGGGCCGCCGCAGGCATACTTGTCGCCATTGTTCGCTCCCGAAATCGGATGGACCCATTTCGGGTTTCGCGAAGAATGGCGACTCTCCGGGTACGGTCGCGCGCGCGCACGACCCCAGGCTCGCGCACTTGCGTTTCGCGCACATCCGCAAGCCGCGCCGCGCCAAGCCGGGCATGAATGTCTCGCAGATGCACTACGCAAGACTAGGCGTCATCACGCCGGAGATGGAGTACATCGCCATACACGAGAACCAGCGCCTGGACGAGGCGTGCGTGCAAGGCTTGTTGCAGCAACACGCCGGCGAATCGTTTGGCGCAAGCATTCCGCGGCGCATTACGGCCGAATTCGTGCGCGACGAAGTGGCGCGCGGGCGCGCCATCATCCCCGCCAACATCAATCACCCGGAACTGGAGCCGATGATCATCGGGCGCAATTTCCTGGTCAAGATCAACGCCAACATCGGTAACTCAGCGGTCAGTTCCGGCATCGAAGAAGAAGTGGAGAAAATGGTCTGGTCCACGCGCTGGGGCGGCGACACGGTGATGGACTTGTCCACCGGAAAAAATATCCACGAAACGCGTGAGTGGATCATCCGCAATTCGCCCGTACCCATCGGCACCGTACCCATCTATCAAGCCCTGGAAAAGGTGGACGGCAAGGCGGAGGATCTCACCTGGGAGATTTTCCGCGACACCTTGATTGAGCAGGCCGAACAGGGCGTGGATTATTTCACCATCCACGCCGGTGTGCGTTTGGCTTACATACCGCTCACCGCAAAACGTCTCACCGGCATCGTGTCACGCGGCGGCGCGATCATGGCCAAGTGGTGCCTCGCGCACCATAAGGAAAGTTTCCTCTACACCCATTTCGAGGACATCTGCGCGATCATGAAGGCTTATGACGTGAGTTTTTCGCTCGGCGACGGCCTGCGCCCCGGCTCCATTGCCGACGCCAACGACGAGGCGCAATTCGCCGAGCTGAGGACGCTGGGCGAGCTTACCAAGATCGCCTGGAAGCATGACGTGCAAACCATGATCGAAGGGCCGGGCCACGTGCCCATGCATCTCATCAAGATCAATATGGAGGAGCAGCTCAAGCACTGCCACGAAGCGCCGTTTTACACGCTGGGGCCGCTCACCACCGACATCGCGCCGGGCTACGACCATATCACCTCCGGCATCGGCGCGGCGATGATCGGCTGGTATGGCTGCGCCATGCTGTGTTACGTCACGCCCAAGGAGCATCTTGGCCTGCCGGACAAAAACGACGTGCGTGTAGGCATCATCACCTACAAGATCGCCGCCCACGCCGCCGACCTTGCCAAGGGCCACCCCGGCGCGCAACTACGCGACAACGCGCTGTCCAAGGCGCGTTTCGAGTTCCGCTGGGAAGACCAGTTCAATCTTGGCCTCGACCCGGACAAGGCGCGCGAATTCCACGACGAAACGCTGCCGAAAGAGTCCGCTAAGCTCGCCCACTTCTGTTTCATGTGCGGCCCGCATTTCTGCTCCATGAAAATCACCCAGGACGTGCGCGAGTATGCGGCGAAAAAAGGAATAACCGACATCGGCTCCGCTGTGGAACAGGGAATGGAGGAAAAGGCGCAAGAGTTCAAGGAGCAAGGGTCAAACCTCTATCGAAAGGCCTGATTGGCGGCTTGTGCCGGGGATGGCCTTCATTTCATAAACCGGCCGCCGCCTCTGACTAAACGTTCCCGCACATGCTCACCCTCTATCCCAACATCAAACCTTACGTCGAGCGTAGTCTGGCGGTGGAGCCCCCGCACGTGCTGCACGTGGAAGAGTGCGGCAATCCACGCGGCCTGCCGGTGCTGTTCGTGCACGGCGGGCCGGGGGCGGGATGCGAGGCATATCACCGGCGCTTTTTTGATCCGGACGTTTATCGCATCATCCTGTTCGACCAGCGCGGCGCGGGGCGCTCTGTGCCGCACGCGGAGCTTGAAGGAAATAACACACAGGCGCTGGTGTCCGACATGGAGCGCATACGCGAGCACCTGGGTATCGGGCGCTGGGTGCTGTTCGGCGGCTCGTGGGGTTCGACGCTGGCGCTGGTCTATGCACAGACGTATCCGGAACGTGTTTTAGGATTAATTCTGCGCGGCATTTTTCTGTGCCGCCCGCGCGAGATACAGTGGTTTTATCAGGATGGCGCTAATCGCCTGTTTCCCGATTACTGGCGGGAGTTCGCGCATCCCATCCCGGAGGCCGAGCGCGGCGACATGCTGCGCGCCTATCACCGTTTACTGACCGGCGCGGATGAAATCGAGCGCCTCACCGCGGCCAAGGCCTGGTCGGTGTGGGAGGGGCGTACGCTGACGCTGATTGAAAACCGCTCCGTTGTGGAGCACTTCGGGAACCCGCACCACGCGCTCAGTCTGGCGCGCATCGAGTGCCATTACTTTATGAATAACAGCTTCCTTAAAGAAAACCAGATTTTGCGCGACGCGCACCGGTTGCGCGATATTCCCGGCGTGATGGTGCACGGCCGTTACGACGTGGTGTGTCCTTTGGAAAGCGCGTGGGAGTTGCATCAATCCTGGCCGCAGGCGGAGTTTAAAATCATTCCCGGCGCGGGACATGCGGCGAGCGAACCCAGCATCGTGGACGCGCTGGTGTGCGCCACGCGCGATATGGCAAGGCGTTTGGCATGATCGCCTTGTTGCAGCGCGTCACGCAGGCGCAGGTTGTGGTCGCCCGCCAGACCATCGCTCAAATCGGTCCAGGGCTGCTGGTGTTTATCGGCGTGGAGCGTAGCGATGCCGAGCAACAGGCGGAGCGGCTGCTGCAACGCCTGTTGCACTACCGCGTGTTCGCCGATCAAGACGGCAAAATGAATCGCGGTTTGCTGGATGTGAACGGCGGCCTGCTGCTGGTGCCGCAGTTCACCCTGGCCGCCGATACACACAAGGGTTTGCGGCCGAGTTTCACGCCCGCCGCCGAACCGCAGCACGGCGAGTGGCTGTTTGACTATTTGGTCCAGCAGGCGCGCGCGCAATATGGCAAGATCGAGACGGGCCGGTTCGGCGCCGACATGCAGGTTACGCTCACCAATGACGGCCCAGTGACATTTTGGTTACAGGTTTGATCAAAAAGCGGTTTGACAGCTTGGCTGAATGTGCTCAGTACAGTGCGTGAGGCGGAACTTTTTACTCGCCAGCCAGACTAATACTGCACCCAATCAAGCAATCAGGAGGAAAAGCCATGAAAACGTTCAAGACCCTGTTATTTTCTCTGTTATTCGGCATCACTACGCTGTCCTTCGCCGCCGATGGCTCCATCACCATCACTTCCCCTGCGGACGGCGCCACCATCAAGGCCGGCACCAAGACCGAGCTGGTGTACGAAATTAACCCTGGTCCGAGCGGCGATCATTTCCACATCTATGTGAATGGCAAGGAAGATGTGGTGCGCGGCCTCAAGGGCAGCTATACGCTTCCCAAGTTAGCCGCCGGCAAACACACCATCACGATCAAAGTGGTGAATAAGGGTCACACCCCGGTGGGTATAGAAAAAACCATTACCGTCACCGCTGAGTAGTGGCGCTGCTCGAAAACCTCGCCTATACAGGCGTACAACTGGCGCATAACTTCGGCGCCGTGGCGGTGGTGGCTTCCGCCGCCGCCGCCGTCTGGCTGGTGCCCGGCAATGCCCTGCTGCAGCGCAAGCTCGCCAGGTTGATGGCGCTGGGCTGGGTGGTGCAGGGCGTGAGCGGCCCTTTATTCGGCGCGGTGAGCCTGGGTTTCCACGGCAAACTTCCCGATATCAAAGGCATCGCGATTGCCGCGCTGGCCATAAAAATCGTGAGCGTGGTGATTGGTCTTGTACTGGTGTTGGGTTATCTGGAAAAGGCCGAGGCGTGGAGTGAGCAGCGCCGCCACGCGACGTGGCGTACGCTTGCCGCGCTCGCGCTTATACCGCTGGCGAGCGCCGCCTTTCTGCGCTGGTTTTCTTAACGGCGCTGGGGGTTGTGATAGCGCGCGCTGAGCTCATGCACCGCAGCTATGAACGCCGCCGCGTGTTCGGGGTTTACATGCTGGTGGATGCCGTGGCCTAAATTGAACACATGTCCCGTGCCGGGGCCGTAGCTGGCGAGGATGGTTTCGACTTCGGCGCGGATGCGCTCCGGCGCGGCGTAAAGAACGGCCGGGTCCATGTTGCCTTGCAGCGCGACTTTACCGCCCACACGAGCGCGCGCGTCTTTAAGATCGGTGGTCCAGTCTATGCCGAGCGCGTCACAGCCGGTTTGCGCCATCGCCTCCAGCCATTGGCCGCCATTTTTGGTGAACAGTATCACCGGCACGCGGCGTCCGTCATGTTCGCGAGTCAGCCCACGCACGATTTGTTCCATATAGCGCAGAGAAAACTCCTTGTAATCGCGCGGCGTGAGCACGCCGCCCCAGGTGTCAAATACCATCACCGCTTGCGCGCCCGCGGCGATCTGTGCGTTGAGGTACACCGTGACCGCGCGCGCGAGCACGTCCAGCAACTGATGCATGACCCTGGGTTCGTCAAACAGCATGCGTTTGATGTGGGCGAACTCCTTGGTGCCCTCGCCCTCTACCATGTAGGTGGCGAGCGTCCACGGGCTGCCCGCGAAGCCAATCAGCGGCACGCGCCCGTGCAGTTCGCGGCGAATCAGGCGCACTGCGTCCATCACGTAACGGAGCTCACCTTCCGGGTCAGGTACGTTCAGCGCGGCGACATCCTGGGCGGTGCGCACCGGCTTCTTGAAGCGCGGCCCTTCGCCTTCCGAGAAATACAATCCCAAACCCATTGCATCAGGTATGGTAAGAATATCGGAAAACAGAATCGCGGCGTCGAGCGGAAAACGATCCAGCGGTTGCAGCGTGACTTCGCAGGCCAGCTCCGGCGTCTTGCACAGCGCCATGAAGTCCCCCGCTTTCTGGCGCGTGGCGCGGTATTCAGGCAAATATCTGCCCGCCTGGCGCATCATCCATACCGGCGTGACATCAACGGGTTGGCGCAGCAGCGCGCGCAGGAAACGGTCGTTTTTAAGTGGGGTCATAGAAGTAGAATTACTTGCCGGGTTTTTTCTTAACGGCTTTGAAGCTCTGTGTCAGCCACTGCGCAATCTCGGCCTCGGTTAACTGGCCCGCAGCGAGCGCGGTCACCGCACTTACCACTTCCGCTTCGTTCACCATGGGTTGAAAGCCATTATCCATTAGAAACACCGCGCTGGTAAGAAACGCCGTGCGTTTGTTGCCGTCAATAAAGGGATGATTCTTGGCGATGCCGTGGCCATAAGCGGCGGCAAGCTCGTGCAATGTGGGTGCGCCATAGCAAAATAAATTTTCAGGACGCGCCAGCGCCGAATCGAGCAGGCCTTCATCGCGTACACCGTCGCTGCCGCCAAAAGCGGCAATACATTCCTTATGCAGGGCCAGCACAACTTGGCGGCTCACCCAGCGCGGCGGCTTCACTTGGCCAATTCACGCAATGCGTTGCGATAGCGCCGCATTACCTGTTTGCCCAACTTCATTTGGCGCTCGAAGTCCGGGTCGTAGGCGGTAATTTCATAACCGGAGGGTGTTTCGATTAGAAATATTTCATCGCCTTTTTCGGCGCGCAATTTAGCCAAGGCCTGTTTCGGCAGAATCAGGCCGGTGGAATTCCCCACCGTGGTCAGTTTGGCTTTGAGCATAAAGGCCTCTATAACGATAGTTATACTGGATTATAACTTATGTGGCATTGTTAAATTAGTATAGGAACCCCCGCTGTGTTGTCATTTCGCCGCTCCTGCGCATCGCTATGCCTGCGGCACTTGTGCATCCCTGTACATCGAAGCGTAGCGAGAAATCTGTTACGAATAGCCTTCACTGTAATCAGGGCGTTACAAGATTTCTCCCGTGGGTCGAAATGACATGTGCGGGATTGATAAGAAATTACTATACTAAATTAACAATGCCGAAATTTTGTAGCCATCCGATTTCAGCGTGGCAAATCCGAGAAACCCATCAAAAACTCATCCGCCGCACGCGCGGCCTGGCGACCCTCACGGATTGCCCATACCACCAGAGACTGGCCGCGCCGCATGTCCCCCGCGGCGAATACTTTGTCGACCGAAGTCTGGTAGCAGCCGTCGCCATCGGTTGTTGCTTTGGCGTTGCCGCGCGCATCTTTTTCGACAGCGAACGCATCCAGCACTTGCGCCACTGGCGACACAAAACCCATCGCCAGCAATACCAAATCCGCTTTCATTTCGAATTCGGAATTCGGCACCTCCTGCATCTTGCCGTCTTTCCATTCGACGCGGGCCGCAATCAGCTTCTCGACCTTGCCGCCCTTGCCTTCGAAACGCTTGGTTGCGACCGCCCAACCGCGCTCGCAACCCTCTTCTTGTGACGAGGAGGTGCGCAACTTGATCGGCCAGTACGGCCATACCAGCGGCTTATTCTCTTGCTCCGGCGGTTGCGGCATCAGCTCAAATTGGGCAAGGCTGGCAGTGCCATGGCGGTTGCATGTGCCCACGCAGTCTGAGCCGGTATCGCCACCGCCGATAACAACCACGTGCTTGCCGCTCGCCATGATCTGGTCCTTGAGCTTGTCACCTGCATCCACCTGGTTTTGCTGCAGCAGGAATTCCATCGCAAAATGGATGCCTTTCAGCTCACGACCAGGTACCGGCAGGTCGCGCGGCAATTCAGCACCGCCGGCGATGATGAAGGCATCGAATTCTTGATCGAGTTGCTTGGGCGAGATGGTTTTTTTGGCCAAGTTGGTGACGTTGGACGGGAAATCTTTGCCGATCAACACGCTGGTGCGGAAGCACACGCCTTCGGCTTGCATCTGCTCGACGCGGCGGTCGATATGCGACTTTTCCATCTTGAAGCCCGGAATGCCGTAACGCAGCAAACCGCCGACCCGATCGTTTTTCTCGAACACAGTCACGTCGTGACCGACACGCGCGAGTTGCTGGGCTGCAGCCAGACCAGCGGGGCCGGATCCAACCACGGCAATTTTTTTACCAGTCTTGAAGGCGGCCGGTTGCGGCATAACCCAGCCGTTTTCCCAACCCTTATCGATGATGAGACGCTCGATTGATTTGATGCCAACCGCGTCGTTGTTGATGGCAAGCACACAGGCAGATTCGCACGGTGCCGGGCAGATGCGGCCGGTGAATTCGGGGAAGTTGTTGGTCGAATGCAGCGTCTCTAACGCTTCGCGATAATTGCCGCTATAAACCAGGTCGTTCCAGTCGGGGATAATGTTATTGACCGGGCAACCGGTCATGCAAAACGGCGTGCCGCAATCCATACAGCGCGCACCCTCTGTTTTCGCTTGCTCATCGTTCAACTGCAGAATGAACTCTTTGTAGTTCTTGACGCGTGAAGCGGCCGGTAAATACGATTCTTTCTGACGCTGAAATTCCATAAAGCCGGTTACTTTACCCATTGCCTACCTCTGCCTTCTCTAGCTCCCCCGTGGCAGGGGGAGGGTTCGGGGTCGAATCCCACATCCTTGTTGTCATTGGCTGGAGGCCGATCCCCCATCCTGACCTTCCCCAGCAGGAGGAAGGCACTGGCGGCGCAAACTTATGCTGCATTTTTTTCTTTCTGCTGACTAACCACTTGCGCCGCATTCATCTCACCCAATGCGCGCTTGTACTCGTTCGGGAAGACTTTGATAAATTTGTTGCGGCCATTGGACCAGTCATCCAGCAAGTTGCGCGCGCGCGTGCTGCCGGTGTACTTGAAATGGCGCTCAATCAGGCGTTTTAGAATCGCCTCGTCGGTTTCACTTTGGTCGCCACGCAGCTGGCTATGCCAGATCGAGCGAGCGACTTTAGCTTCTTGCTCGGCGTGCGCGAGGACAGGTTCCAGCGTGACCATCGCCATATTGCATTTTTTGGCGAAATCGCCGTCAGGGTCATACACGTAAGCGATACCCCCCGACATACCGGCGGCAAAGTTACGGCCGGTTTCTCCCAACACCACCACGGTGCCGCCAGTCATGTATTCACAACCATGGTCGCCGACGCCTTCAACCACTGTGATGGCGCCGGAATTGCGCACCGCGAAGCGCTCGCCGGCGACGCCGTTAAAAAATGCCTCACCGGCAATCGCGCCGTATAACACGGTGTTGCCGATGATGATGTTGTCGACTGCCGAACCGCGAAACTCTGTATGCGGACGGACGATAATGCGTCCGCCCGACAAACCCTTGCCGACGTAATCATTGCCTTCGCCGACTAGATCCAGCGTGATGCCGTGCGCCAGGAACGCGCCGACCGATTGGCCTGCGGTGCCTAGCAACTGGATGTGGATGGTGTCGTCGGGCAAGCCTTCGTGACCGTATTTTTTTGCAACGATGCCAGACAGCATGGTGCCGACCGTGCGGTTGACGTTCCTGACCGGCAAAATGAACGAGACTTTTTCGCCTTTTTCGAGCGCCGCTTTCGCTTGCGCGATCAGCTTATGGTCGAGTGCTTTTTCCAGGCCGTGGTCTTGCTCTTCCACTTGATAACGCGGTACGGAAGCGGGCACTTCCGGCTGATAGAAAATTTTTCTGAAATCAAGTCCCTTGGCTTTCCAGTGCGAAATCGCTTTCGATTTGTCGAGCAAGTCGACGCGGCCGATCAAGTCATCAAACGTGCGGATGCCTAGTTGCGCCATCAACTGCCGCGCTTCCTCGGCGACGAAGAAGAAATAGTTGACCACGTGTTCCGGCTTGCCGGAGAACTTGGCGCGCAGCACCGGGTCTTGTGTCGCGATGCCGACCGAGCAAGTATTGAGGTGGCATTTGCGCAACATGATACAGCCTTCAACCACCAGCGGCGCGGTCGCGAAACCGATCTCGTCTGCGCCCAGCATGGCTGCGATCACGACATCGCGGCCGGTCTTCATTTGGCCATCAGCTTGTACCCGGATGCGGCCGCGCAAACCGTTCAGTACCAGCGTTTGCTGGGTTTCTGCCAAGCCCAATTCCCACGGCGTTCCCGCATGTTTGAGCGAAGACAAAGGCGAGGCGCCGGTGCCGCCGTCATGGCCGGCGATCACCACGTGATCGGCCTTGGCCTTGGTGACGCCGACCGTGACCGTGCCAACCCCGACTTCGGACACCAACTTGACGGAGATCGACGCTCTTGGATTTGCATTTTTCAAATCGTGAATCAGCTGCGCCAAGTCTTCGATCGAATAAATATCGTGATGCGGCGGCGGCGAAATCAAGCCGACGCCCGGCACCGAGAAACGCAATCTGGCGATATATTCAGACACCTTGTAGCCCGGCAACTGTCCGCCTTCGCCCGGCTTGGCGCCTTGCGCCATCTTGATCTGGATTTGGTCGGCGGAATTCAAATACGCTGCTGTCACGCCGAAGCGGCCCGCCGCGACTTGCTTGATCCTGGAACGCACCGAATCGCCATCTTGCAATGCAATATCGACTTCAACCTGGTCACGGCCGATGACGGATGCCATGGTCTCGCCCTGCTTGATCGGGATGCCTTTCATCTCCTGGCGATAGCGACTCGGATCTTCACCGCCTTCGCCGGTGTTGGACTTGCCGCCGATGCGGTTCATCGCGACCGCCAGCGTGGCGTGCGCTTCGGTGCTGATCGAGCCAAGCGACATTGCGCCGGTGGAGAAGCGCTTGACGATTTCTTTCGCCGGCTCGACTTCATCTAGCGCAATCGCCTTGGACGGGTCCAGCTTGAATTCAAACAAACCGCGCAGGGTCATGTGCCGCTTGCTTTGGTCGTTGATGATCTGCGCATACTCTTTGTAGGTGCTGAAATTATTGGATCGGGTCGAATGCTGCAGCTTGGCAATCGCATCCGGCGTCCACATGTGCTCTTCGCCGCGCACGCGGAACGCGTATTCGCCACCGGCATCGAGCGCATGCGCCAGCACCGGGTCGTTGCCGAAGGCTTGCTGGTGCAGACGCAACGCCTCTTCTGCCACTTCGAGTACGCCGATACCTTCGATATTGGATGCAGTGCCTTTGAAGTACTTGTCCATCAACGATTTATTCAAGCCGATCGCTTCGAAAATCTGCGCGCCGCAGTACGACATGTAAGTCGAAATGCCCATTTTCGACATCACCTTCAGCAAGCCCTTGTTGAGCGCTTTCTGGAAATTGTAGATGGCTTTTTCCGGCGACAAATCGCCGGGCAATCTCTTGGCCATTTCCGCCAGCGTATCCATTGCCAGATACGGGTGGATCGCCTCCGCGCCGAAACCAGCGAGCAGCGCGAAATGATGCGTTTCACGGGCAGAACCGGTTTCCACCACCAAGCCGGTCGACGTGCGAAAACCCTTGCTGACCAGATGCAAATGGATTGCCGACGTCGCGAGCAAGGCCGGGATCGCCACTTGCTCGGCGTCCACCTTGCGGTCGGACACGATCAGGATGTTGTGGCCTGATTTGACCGCATCCACCGCTTGCGCACACAGCGATGCCAGGCGCACTTCCATGCCTTCTTTACCCCAAGCCACCGGATAGCAAATATTCAGTTCGTGCGATTTGAACTTGCCGCCGGTGTGGGCGCTGATGTTGCGCAGTTTGGCGATGTCTGCATAGTCCAGAATCGGCTGCGACACTTCCAAGCGCATCGGCGGATTGATGTTATGGGTGTCGAGCAGGTTCGGCCTGGGGCCGATGAAGGACACCAGCGACATCACCATCGCTTCGCGGATCGGATCGATCGGCGGGTTGGTCACTTGCGCGAACATCTGCTTGAAGTAGTGATACAGCGGTTTGAGCTTGTTGGACATCACTGCCAGCGGCGAGTCGTTGCCCATTGAGCCAGTCGCTTCTTCGGCATTCAGCGCCATCGGCGACATCAGTAGCTTGAGATCTTCTTGTGTGTAGCCGAATGCCTGCTGACGGTCGAGCAAGGATGCGGTGGTTTTTTCTGCCGATGTCCGCGTCTTGATGTCATCGAGCTTAATTTCGTTGAGCTTAATACGCACAGAATTGATCCACGCCTTGTAAGGCTTGGCGTTGGCGTAGATATCTTTGATTTCCTTGTCATCGATGAGGCGGCCGGCTTCGAGGTCGATTAGGAACATCTTGCCCGGTTGCAGACGCCATTTCTTGATGATCTTGGATTCCGGAATCGGCAGCACGCCGGCTTCGGATGCCATCACCACCAAGTCGTCATCGGTTACGATATAACGCGCGGGACGCAAGCCGTTGCGATCCAGGGTGCCACCGATGTAACGACCATCGGTGAACGCCATCGCGGCGGGGCCATCCCACGGCTCCATCATCGCGGCGTGATATTCGTAGAAGGCGCGGCGGTTGTCGTCCATCAACGTGTGGTTTTCCCATGCTTCCGGGATCATCATCATCATCGCTTGCGCGATCGGATAGCCTGCCATCAGCAGCAGTTCAAGCGCGTCATCGAAGCACGCGGTGTCGGACTGGCCCTCGTAAATCAGCGGGAACAATTTTTGCAAATCGTCGCCTAGCACGGCGGATTTCATCACGCCTTCACGCGCGCGCATCCAGTTGACATTGCCCTTGACAGTATTGATCTCGCCGTTGTGGGCGATCAGGCGATAGGGGTGGGCCAGCGGCCATTCCGGAAAGGTATTGGTCGAGAAGCGTTGATGCACCAGTGCCAATGCGGAAACGCAGCGCGCATCCTGCAAGTCTTTGTAATAGACGCCGACTTGATCCGCCAGCAGCAAACCCTTGTAGACAATGGTACGGGCCGACATCGACGACACGAAAAATTCCTTGCCGTGGATCAAATTTAGCGCCCGGATCGCATGACCGGAAGACTTGCGAATCACGTACAGTTTACGTTCCAGCGCATCGGTCACCATGATGTTTGGACCGTGACCTATGTAGATCTGGCGGATCACCGGCTCTTTTTCACGCACCGTGGGCGACATCGGCATCTCGGTGTCGATCGGCACGTTGCGCCAACCCAGCACGACCTGGCCTTCGGCGCGCACCGCACGTTCTATCTCTTGCTCGCACGCGATGCGGGATGCATTTTCTTTCGGCAAAAAAATCATGCCAACGCCATATTCTCCGGGCGGCGGCAGTTCGACACCCTGCTTGGCCATCTCTTCGCGATAGTACTGATCCGGCAACTGAATCAGAATGCCCGCGCCGTCGCCCATCAACTTGTCGGCACCGACCGCGCCGCGATGGGCGAGATTCTTCAGGATGAGCAAGCCTTGCTCAACGATCGAATGACTTTTATTGCCTTTAATATGGGCGATGAAACCGATGCCGCAGGCATCATGCTCGTTAGCGGGGTTGTACAGGCCGTGTTGCTGGAGGTGTTGAATTTTGGCTTCGATGCCGTGCTTGTGCTCCATAGCGCATTCCTCTATTTTTCGCAGGGCAGATAATGGAAACTCATAGTACACGGCAACAACAATGCCAAGAAAAATAAGGCATTGTTAATTTAGTATAGCTTCCAGGCCCCCATTCCATTTAAGCATGAGAAGCATCACCGAATTAAATTAACAATGCCGACACGCAAAGGGTCTATCAGTATAACGCTGGTGGGTTTTTTTCTCAACGCGGGAAAGCGTTATGACGACTCTGTGGGGTTGAACAGGCGCTGATATTCGGCGATGGCGTAGCGGTCGGTCATGCCGGCGATGTAATCGGCCACCGCGCGCGCGCGGCCCGCTTTGTCCTGGGGCTGCTCCAGCGCCTGCGCCTTGGCCGCGAACTCCGGCGGCAGCAGGCCGGGCTCGCTGAAAAACGCCTCGAACAGCGCGCGCAGGGTGCGCGCGGCCTTGTTGGTCATGCGCTGCACACGGTAGTGCTTGTACAGATACCGGCGCAGGAACTGTTTCAATTCCAGGCTTTGCGCGCGCATCGCGTCGCTGAAGCCGATCAAGGGTTCGGCCAGGCGGCGCACGGCGGCGCTGTTTTCAGGCGCGGCGCGCTCGATGCGCGCGCGGCTGGTATCCACCAGGTCCACGATCTGCGCGTTAATCATGCGCCGTACCGACTCATGAATGGCGCGCCGTACCGGGAGGTCAGGATAGGATTTTTTGACGCGTTCATATTGCACGCGGAATAGTTCAATCTCGGCCAGTTGCTCCAGGGTGATGAGACCGGAGCGCAGGCCGTCGTCCACGTCGTGACTGTTGTAAGCAACCTCGTCGGCAAGATTGGCAAGCTGCGCCTCCAGGCCGGGTTGGGTTTTATTCAAGAAGCGCGCGCCCAGCTCGCCCAGTTCCCTGGCCTTGGCGGGCGAGCAATGCTTGAGGATGCCCTCGCGCGTCTCGAAGGTGAGGTTCAAGCCCTGAAACTCCGCGTAACGCTCTTCCAGTTCGTCCACCACGCGCAGCGATTGCAGATTGTGTTCAAAGCCGCCGAACTCGCGCATGCAGTCATTCAACGCATCCTGACCGGCGTGGCCGAACGGCGTGTGGCCGAGGTCGTGCGCGAGCGCGATGGCCTCGGCCAGGTCTTCGTTGAGCGCGAGCGCGCGCGACACCGAACGCGCGATCTGCGCTACCTCGATGGAATGGGTGAGCCGGGTGCGGAACATGTCGCCTTCGTGATTCACGAACACCTGGGTCTTGTACTCCAGGCGCCGAAACGCCGCGCTGTGCACGATGCGGTCGCGGTCGCGCTGATACTCGCTACGGTAGGCGGGCGCGGCCTCTTGATAGCGCCGCCCGCGCGATGTGGCCGGGTCGTCAGCGTAGGGAGCGAGCGTCATGCGTGTGCAGGAAAGGCGCTGCCGGACTGGCGCAGTGTCTCAATGAGTTTAGCGGCGGGGAAATCGGCCGTAAGCACCGCTTGGCCGATACCTTTCAACAGCACCAGCCGCGGCTTTCCCTCGGTTGCCTTTTTATCCACCGCCATCAGCTCCAGAAAACGCTCCACGCCGAGTTGCTTAGGGGAGGCCACCGGCAGGCGCGCGCGCCCAATCAAGCGCACGATGCGTTGCAGATCGCCGGGTGGTGTCCAGCCTAAACGGTGCGATAAATCCGCCGCGAGACACATGCCCGCGGCCACCGCCTCGCCATGCAGCCAGGCGCCGTAGCCCATGCCGGTCTCGATCGCGTGACCGAAGGTGTGGCCGAAATTGAGCAGCGCGCGCACGCCGGACTCGCGCTCGTCTTGCGCCACGATAGCGGCCTTGTTGCGGCACGAGCGCTCGATGGCGAAGGCTAGGGCTTTTTCATCACGTTGCAGCAGGCTGTCCATATTCGCTTCCAGCCAGTCAAAAAACTCCCGGTCGCCAATCAGGCCGTATTTAATCACCTCGGCAAGACCCGCAGAGAGTTCGCGCTCCGGCAAGGTGCGCAGGGTATCGGTATCGGCGATCACGCAGTTCGGCTGGTAAAACGCGCCGATCATGTTTTTGCCCAGCGCGTGATTGACGCCGGTCTTGCCGCCCACCGAGGAATCCACCTGCGCGAGCAGCGTGGTGGGTATCTGGATGTAGGGCACGCCGCGTTGATAAACCGCCGCGGCAAAGCCGGTGAGGTCGCCGATCACACCGCCACCGAGTGCGATGAGCGTAGTGCTACGGTCGCAGCGCTTGCGCAGCAACTCATCGAAGATCAGGTTGAGCGTTTCCAGCGTTTTGTATTGCTCGCCGTCGGGCAATACGAGTGTGTGGCAGTCAAACCCCTTGAGCGCCGCGAGGGTTTGGTCGAGATACAGCGGAGCCACGGTGACGTTGCTCACCACCAGCACCTGTTTGCCGCTGATGTGCGGAGCAAGCAAATCGCCGCGGTTCAACAGGCCGCCGCCGATGTAGATCGGGTAGCTGCGCGCGCCGAGATCGAGCTTCAGGGTTTGCATGAGGCCATTATCTCAGCATCGGCTAATGCAAGCCAGAACGCCGTGGCTGACTTTCCAATCCCAGGCGGGTCAGGATTTCCTCCACCACGCTGTTCACGCCGCGCCCGCCGGTCTCGATTACGATGTCCGCGATTTCCCGGTACAGCGGATCACGCACGCGCAGCAGCTCTTCCAGGCGCGCGCGCGGGTCGGCGGTGTGCAGCAGGGGACGGTGACGGCTGTTGGCGGTGCGCCTCAAAAGCTGTTCGACAGGCGCATGGAGATAAATGCTCCGCCCATGTTGGGCAAGCAGCGCGCGGTTGGCCGGCTCCAGCACCGCGCCGCCGCCGGTGGCGAGCACCAGAGGGCCGAGCTGGACCAATTCCGCGAGCACCACCTTCTCGCGCGCCCGGAAGCCGGCTTCGCCCTCCAGCTCAAAGATGAGCGAAATGGCTGCGCCGGTGCGTTGTTCGATCTCGTGGTCGCTGTCGCGGAATGGCAGATGCAGGTGTTTGGCGAGCGCCTTGCCGAGCGTGGTTTTACCCGACCCCATCAGCCCCACCAGAAAAAGATTGCCCGGCTTGGTCATGCCGGGCATCTTTTCATGTATTGCAAAGATAAATCAAGGGGCGCGCGGCCCCGCGGCTTCTGTGCTATTGGGCAAGACCAATGGTCTGCTCCAGTATCTTCGGTGTGACGAAGATCAGCAACTCGGACTTGTCATCCTGTTCAAGGGTGCGTTTGAATAAAAATCCCACGTAGGGCAGGTCGCCGAAAAACGGCACCCGATCCGAAATTGTACGTGCCGTGGAGGTATAGGTCCCGCCCAGCACCACCGTCTCGCCGTTACCCACCACCACCTGGGTGGTGACCACGCGCGTGTTGATGATGGGGATAGACGAAAACTCCCCCGTTGGGATGGTGAGCTCACTCATGGTATCCCTCTTCACCGTGAGATCCATAATGATGTGATTGTCCGGCGTGATCATGGGTTTCACCTTCAGGCTCAATACCGCTTTGCGGAAAGTGACCGTAACGGCGCCGCTGGAGCTTGCCTCCAGATAGGGTATTTCCACGCCCTCCTCGATGGTGGCCTCTGTTTGATTGGCGGTGACCACGCGCGGATTGGAGATCACCTCACCGCGATTCTCGGCCTGTAACGCGGACAGCTCCAGGTCCAGCAGGGTGCCGAAGGGCAGCTTGGCCAAGGCGAGGGCGATGGAAGGTCCGGTTATGGGTAAATTGACGTTCAGCCTGCCGGGTAGGGTGAGTCCTGTAATGGGGACATTAGTAATAAGTTGAGTTGTTGCGCCGAGAGTCCCGGATAGGGCCGCCATCTTTCCGGTTGTGGCCGCACCACCAGTATCCCTGCTCACCCCAAAGCGGACACCCAGGTCTTTGCTGAAGTTGTCATCCGCGATCACGATGCGTGACTCGATCAGCACCTGGCGCTGCGGAATATCGAGTGTGCTGACCAGTTTTCTCACCTCGGCCAGCTTGTCCTCGGTGTCCTGCACCAGCAGGGTATTGGTACGGTCATCCACGCTGACATTGCCGCGCGGCGAGAGCAGCGAGTTCTCCTTGGCCTTGAGCAGCGTGGCCAGGTCCGCCGCCTTGGCGTAATTCACGCGGATGAACTCGGAGCGCAGTGGAGCGAGCTCGACCACCTGCTTCCTGGCCCCCAGTTCCAGCTTTTCACGCGCCGCGACCTCTTCGATGGGCGCGACTTCCATGACGTTACCCGCCTGGCGCATGCTGAGACCCTTGCTCTTTAAAATGATGTCCAGCGCCTGATCCCACGGCACGTTTTGCAGGCGCAGGGTCAGGTTGCCGGTGACCTTGTCACTGGTGACCAGGTTCTGGCCGGTGAAGTCGGCGATGAGCTGCAGCACGGAGCGCACCGGGATGTCCTGGAAGTTGAGCGAGAGTTTCTCGCCGCTATAGCCGGCCTTCTTTTTGTCCGCCACATCCAGCTCGGTCTTGGTGACCGGCTTCACCTCGATGGTGAACACATTGTCCGCCTGGTAGGCGATATGTTCGTATTCACCTTGTGCGGTGATCGCCAGACGCGTGTTGCCGCCCTGGCGTGAGGTCTCCACGATTTTCACGGGGGTGGCGAAATCCGCCACGTCCAGTCTGCGCTCCAATTCATCTGGAACGCTGGTGTTTAAAAAGTCGGCGATGATCTGGCCGCCTTCCTGATGCACGTCCACGCTGGTCGCCGGATGAGAGAGCGATACGATGATGCGCGCCTCGCCTTTCTCGCCGCGCCGGAAATCAATGTTGCTCAAGCTGTGCTTCGCGGTGGCGGTCGTGGGTGCGGCCGCCCTGGCCGCGCTCGCCATCGCCTCACCGCCGCTCGCGTCCAGGGTCAGATAGATATCATTACCTTCCGCGCGCGTTTCATAGGGAACCAGTTGGTCGAGGTTGAGCACCACGCGCGTGCGCCCCTTGGCGCTGGCCACGTTGACGCTACGTACCGCGCCGAGCCCGATGGTTTGCGAGCTTTTCGCCAGGCTGTGCGCGGTGTCGGCGAAATCCAGCACGATGCGCGCCGGGTTGTCTATGGTAAAGCTGAGCGGCGCGGACGGCGGCGCGGAGTGCCTAAGCTTGATTTGCACCTTGCCGCCGGGCAGGGACGAACTGCTGATCTCTTGCAGCGTGGGGCCGTTCGCCGCCGGTTCGGACTGTGCCCACGCGCCACAAAGCATCAGGGCTAGCGCAAGCACTGTTGCGTAGCGCGCGCGCACTGTGAGAGGAAAAGATTTTTTTGTATTCGATAATATCAGGGTCATTTCTTTACCCCTCCTTCGGTCGGTTCACTGAGCGCCAAGGAAGCCGGGCGTTCGATCCAGCCTCCCTGTCCATCGTCCACGATTTCGATCAAGTCGGTGCCTTGTTCGGTGATAGCTACGATCTTGCCGTCATTCTGTCCCATGTAGTTCCCCACTTGCGCGCGGTGTACCGCGCCTTCTTGATCCTGGATGAGCGACCACTGTTGGACGTCGCGCGCCAGCGTGCCCACCATGCGCAGGCTGTCCAGCGCATAGTCTTCCAAGGGCTCCCTGGCCCGGTTGGGATCGGGCCGGAGAGCATTGCCTTCGCCGCCCGAGGCGGCGGTACTGAGCCGGGAAGGCGTGAACGGGTCGCGCGCGCCTGCAGCCTCATACGTGAAGCTGTCATACGTTTTGACCACAGGCAGCGGCTCGATGGGCGCCACGGGCCGCGCCTTGACTTCATCCACATAGTGGCGCACTTCATCCAGGTTGTCGCCGCCGCAGCCGGCAAGCAGGACGCAGAGCGCAATGACTGATTGAGCGCGGGAGCGGCTCATGTCTTGCCGCCCTTGCCGCCAGCGGCGGGTTGTTCCGTTTCTTCGAGGTAACGGTAGGTCTTGGCGGTGATGTCCATGACCAGCGGGGCTGATGACCCCACGCCTTTCTTGTCGGCTGGTTGCGCCTGGGTGATGGAAATGTCATGCAGGGTTACGATGCGCGGCAGCGCGGCGATGCCGCTGATGAAGTTGCCGAACTGGTGATAATTGCCGGTGACCTTGATTTTGATCGGTAGTTCGGCGTAGAAATCCTTGGGTACTTCCGCTTCGGGCTTGAACAATTCGAACTCCAGGCCGCTCGCGAGTCCGGTTTGCGAGATGTCCACCAGCAGACCCTCCACCTCGGTCTGGCTGGGGAGCTGGCGCAGCATGGCGCCGAAGGATTGCCTCATCCCCTCCATCTGCAGCGTGTAGGCATCCAGGTTGACCGCCCTCATCTGCTCGGTAAGGAAATCAGATCGCGGCGCGTAAGGCTTCTCGAAGGTTTGTTTAAGCTCCTGCTCCTGGTGCCGGGTTTGCGCAAGCGTTTCCCACTGATTTTTAGTGTTGAACCAATAGCCCGCCCCCAGCACAGCGATGCACAGCACGCCCAGCGCGGCCGCTTTGGCCGGGTTGGGCCAGTTGCCGATATTGTTAAAGTCCAGTTCGTTGATGTTCATGGTTTGCCTGCGGCGGGACCGGTTCTGGTGGGCGACGCCGCAGTCTCCAATCCTGCTTGCGGCTGTTTCTGGCTGACGCGCAGGATATAGGCGACGGCGCGCTGGCCATCCTTGTCGTGGGCTTGTATCTGCTCCAGTGCGGGCTGCCCCAGCCAGGCGGAGGTTTCCAGATTGCGCATGAAGGTCGCTACCCGGCCATTGGAGTCGGCGACGCCGGTCAAGGTGAGCTGGCCGCCCTCCTGCTTGATGCTGGTGTAATGCACGCCATCGGGCAGGGTGCGTACCAGCTCATCCACCACATGCACCACCTCGGGGCGGCTCGCTTGCAGCTCCTGAATCACCGTCATGCGCGCCAGCAGTTCCGCACGCTGTTTCTCCAGGTTTTTGATCTCGGCTATTTTTTTATCAAGTTGCGCGATTTCCTGGGTGAGAAAACTATTGCGCGCTCCCTGGGTTTCGATCATGCCGTTGATGTGCATATGAGCGTACACCACGATCACCACGGACACGAAGGCGGCGAATCCGGCGATCATACTGAATTCGCGTTGCCGCTCTTTGCACCGCTCCTCGCGCCAGGGCAATAAGTTGATGCGCGCCATGGCTAGTCGAAGCTGCGCAGCGCCAGGCCGCTCGCGATCATGAGCGAGGGCGCGTCGTTGGTGAACGCCTGGGCGTTCACGCGCGGCGCCACCGACATGCCGATGAACGGGTTGAACACCTCGGTGTGCGTGCCCACGGCGGATTCCACCAGGCCCGCGATGCCGGGGATCATGGCGTTGCCGCCCGCGAGCAGGATGCTGTCCACGCTGTGATACTGGCTGGAGGAATAAAAGAATTGCAGCGAGCGGTTGACCTGTTGCGCGAGCGCTTCTTTAAACGGCTGCAGCACCTCGGTTTCATAGTCGGGCGGTAGCCCGCCGAGCTTCTTCGCCTTGCCCGCTTCCTTGTAGCTCATGCCGTAGCGGTTTTGTATCTCTTCGGTGAGCTGCTTGCCGCCGAAATTCTGTTCGCGCGTATACACCAGCTTCAGATTGTCCATCACGTTCAGGGTGGTCATGGTGGCGCCGATGTCGAACAGCGCGACGGTGCCCGCCAGGCCGCGCGAGGGATTTTGCGCGGCCATCAACGCCAGGATGTTTTCCGCGGCATAGGCCTCCACGTCCACCACCTTCGGCTTGAGCCCGGCCAGTTCCAGCACCGCCACGCGCGTATCCACGTTTTCCTTGCGCGAGGCGGCCAGCAGCACGTTCACCGTGCCTTCTTCCTCCGCGGGGCCGAGGACTTCAAAATCCAGATTGACTTCTTCCAGGGGGTAGGGGATGTACTGATCCGCCTCAACCTCGATTTGCGCGGCCATTTCATCGTCCGACAGGTTGGCCGGGAGGGTGATGATCTTGGTGATCACCGCCGAGCCCGCCACCGCCACCGCGGCGTGCAGGGCGCTGGTTTTGGACTGCTTGACCGCGCGCCTCACCGCCTCGCCCACCGCCTCCACGTCGCTTAAGGTTCTTTCCGTTACCGCGCCGACCGGTAGCGGCACCACCGCGTAGCTCTCCACGCGATAGCGCCCGCCGCTCCTGGAAAGCTCCAGCAGCTTTACGCTGGTGGCGCTGATGTCCAGCCCAAGCAGCGGGGGTTGGTTCCAGAACAATGACAGGCCGGAGAGCTGCACGCAATGTTTTCCTTTATAAACTAGTGCTTACATAGCATAGATCGTTTAGTTTATTAAATACAAGCCGGAACCCCGTGTCAACATATAAATAATATCAATTCCCCGCGGTGCGAAATCGTGTGATTTCCCGCTGCGGCCGGAAACCCTTATACTGAAAAGCTTATCCAGCGTAACCCTGTCACATGAGCCCGTTCATTAAGACCCTCGGCTTCATCCCCGCCGCCCTGCTTGCCCTGCTCACCCTTGGTGTCGTGGCCTTAACCGGTTTGTATCTCTATCTCGCCCCGCAGTTGCCTTCCGCGGACAAGCTCACCGAGGTGCGCATGCAGGTACCGCTCAAGGTATATACGCGCGAGGGCAAGCTGATCGCCGAGTTCGGTGAAATGCGCCGTATCCCGGTGCAGTTCGGCCAGGTGCCCAAACAATTGGTGCAGGCGGTGCTGGCCGCCGAGGACGACCGCTTCTACAGCCACCCCGGTGTGGACTATCAGGGTCTGCTGCGCGCGGCGTTGTCCCTGGCCGCGACCGGCGAGAAGAAGCAGGGCGGCAGCACCATCACCATGCAGGTGGCGCGCAATTTTTTCCTGTCTTCCGAAAAGACCTTCATGCGCAAGTTCAGGGAAATCCTGCTTGCCTTCCGCATCGAACAGAGCCTGAGCAAGGATCAAATTCTGGAGCTCTACCTCAATAAGATTTACTACGGTAACCGCGCCTATGGCGTGGCCGCCGCCGCACAATTTTACTACGGCGCGCAGCTCAATCAACTCACGCTGGCGCAGATGGCCACCCTCGCCGGCCTGCCCAAGGCGCCTTCCAGACACAACCCCATCGTCAATCTGGAGCGCGCGGTGGAGCGGCGCGATTACATCCTGGAGCGCATGCACGCGCTCGGTTACATTGACGCGGCCGAATATCAGGCGGCGCGTGCGAGCGCGGAGACCGCGGCGCGCCACGCCCCCGAGATCGAGGTCGAGGCGCCGCATATGGCGGAGATGGCGCGCACCGAGATGGTGCGCCGCTATGGCGAGACGGAGGCCTATACCGGCGATTATGAGGTCTACACCACGCTTGATGCGCGCCAGCAAACGGCCGCCAACCAGGCGTTGCGCGCCGCGCTGCTCGAATACGACCAGCGTCACGGCTACCGCAAGCCGGAAGGCCGCGCCGAGCTGAAGCAGGACGCGAACAGCGCCGCTTGGCGGGCCGCGCTGGAGCGCTACACCGAAAGCGGCGGCTTGTTGCCCGCGCTGGTGCTGGAGGCGCGCGGGCAGGGCGCGCGCGTGTACACACTCAGCCAGGGCGTGCTGGAGCTGACCTGGGCCGGACTGTCCTGGGCGGTGCCCTTTATAGATGAAAACCGGCGCGGAGCGCCGCCCAAAAATGCCGCACAAATCCTTAAGGCCGGAGATATCATCCGCCTGCAACGCGGCAGCAACGAGGCTTGGCTGCTGGCGCAGATGCCGGCGGTGGAGGGCGGGCTGGTCGCGCTGCATCCCGCCACCGGCGCAATCAGCGCGTTGGCCGGCGGGTTTAATTTTTATCAAAGCAACTTCAATCGCGTGCTGCAGGCAAACCGCCAGCCGGGTTCCAGCTTCAAGCCGTTTCTTTACTCCGCGGCGCTGGAGCGCGGGTTCACGCCGGCGAGCGTGGTCAACGACGCGCCGGTGATCGTGGAGGGGGCGGATCTGGATCAGTCCACCTGGCGCCCGGAGAATTTCGGCGGCAAGTTTTACGGCCCCACGCGCCTGCGCGAGGCGCTCGCCCACTCGCGCAACATGGTTTCGATCCGCGTGCTGCGCGCCATGGGCGTGCCTTACGCCGTTGAGTACGCGGCGCGTTTCGGCTTCAAGCCGGGGCAGTTGCCCAAGGTGTTGTCGCTCGCGCTCGGCAGCGGCTCGGTCACACCGCTTGAGCTGGCGCGCGCGTACGCGGTGTTCGCCAACGGCGGCTATCTGATCGAGCCGTATTTCATGGACCGCATCGTGGACGCGCAGGGCCGGGTGTTGATGCAGGCCGACCCGCTCACCGTGTGCGCCCAGTGCGAGGAGGGCGTCGCGCCGCACGCCGGGCAAGGCAGGAACGCGCCGCGCGTGATCAGCGCGCAAAACGCCTATCTCATGAACTCCATGCTGCGGGATGTGATCCGCGTCGGCACCGCGCGCCGCGCGCTGGAGTTAAAGCGCGGCGATCTGGCCGGCAAGACCGGCACCACCAATGACCTGCGCGACGCCTGGTTCGCCGGTTTCAACCCTGAACTGGTGGCCGCCGCCTGGGTGGGATTTGACAATCACGCCCCGCTCGGCGACGAGGAGACCGGCGGACGCGCCGCGCTGCCCGCATGGATGCGGTTTATGGAGGCCGCCCTGAAGGATGTGCCGGAGCAGCCCTATCCTATCCCCGCTGGCATCGTGACGTTGCGCATAGACCCGGAGAGCGGGGCGCTGGCGGCGGAAAATGATGCGCACGCCATTGCCGAGGTGTTCAACAGCGAGCAGTTGCCCGCCCACACCGCGCAGCCCAATGCGGCGGGCGGGGCGGGCGCGGAACAGTTATTTTAGCGCATGGCCACGCACGAACAACGCCAGCGCCGCATGATCGCCCTGGAGGCGGCGCGGCTCATCGCCGAACACGGCATGAGCGACTACCATGCCGCGAAATGCAAGGCCGCGCGGCGCCTCGGCGTGCATGAGCCGCTGCCGCGTAATGAAGAGGTGGAGCAGGCGCTGGGAGATTATCAGCGCTTGTTTCAGGCCGGCACGCAGCCGCGCCATTTGCGGAAGCTGCGCGAGGCGGCGCAGCAGGCGATGCGCTTGCTGGAGCGCTTTGAGCCGCGCCTCACGGGCTCCGTGCTGTCCGGCACCGCGCACCGGCATTCCGACGTGAATCTGCACCTGTTCGCCGGCACGCCGGAAGAAGTGGGCTGGTTTCTGGACAGCCAGGCCATTCCGTTTCAACTGGCGCAGCGCCACTTCAGCTTTACCTCCGCTGAACCGGCCAGGACCTGCCCGGTATACCGTTTTGTCGCGGGCGATGTGACCCTGGACCTCGCGGTGTTCCCTCTGCTCGGCCTGCGCCAGGCGCCGCTCGGTCCCGTGGACGGGCGGCCCATGCCGCGCATCGCGCTCGCGGCGCTGCGTAAGCTGGCTGAGCCGCGAAGCGGAGAAGGCCAGCACAAGGAGGTGCTGGCGGGTGTTTGAGGTTGAGATGTTATTGCGCCAGGGATGGCATCACGGCTGTTTATCGAGGCCAGGTAGCTTATAAGTTGGAGTAATGCGTCATTCCGACGTACAGGGATGTACTAGTGTCGCGGGAGGCAGGACGCCGGGAGCGACCGACGTACAGGGAAGAGCGCCAGCGAAGGGTTCAGGGATAGCGAAGGGTTCTGCTAGTGTCGCGGGAGGCAGGATGCCGGGAGCGGCCGACACACGCTGTGGCGTCATTTTTTTGACACATCTGTATGCACAACGGCCTGTCTTATACACATTCTAAGATCGGTGTCCAGAGAAGGTTCGCGCAGGGTGCTCGAGAAAGCCGCAGCCATACAGTTAACTAAATGATATAATTAACTATTTTTATGACAAGATCAAATTATGACCATTCTGTTACAGGCTCCACTGGGATGGGCTTTTGCGCCCTTTTACCCCATGTCATCCACAAAGTTATCCACAGATTTTGTGGATAACAAAATTCCTAAACCGGGACAGAAGCTTAGCGGATGGAGATGATACCGCTTCTGCTGTAGCCCCCCGCCCCCCGCATCTTTGCTGACATCCTGCTCCCATGCCCCGTGATTATCTGGTGTTGCGCGTCGCGGTACCCGTGCCACTGCCGCGCTGGTTTGATTATTTAGCCCCGCGCGTCTGTCCACACCCGCCGCAACCGGGCATGCGCGTCAAGGTGCCGTTCGGACGCAGCGAGGCAGTGGGATTGATAATGGAGCTCGCCAACCAGAGCGCGCTGGGCGAGGGGCGCTTGAAACATGCCTTGAGTCTGCTGGATGAACAGCCGTTGCTGGATGAATCACTGCTCGGCCTGTTGCGCTGGGCGAGCGCTTATTATCACCACCCCATCGGCGAAGTGGTGGCCGCCGCCTTGCCCGGACACTTGCGCGCCGGACGCGCCGCCTCGCTGGCTGATCCCGGCGACGCACAGGGAAGAGCGCCAGCGAAGGGTTCTGCTAGTGTCGCGGGAGGCAGGATGCCGGGAGCGACCGCGCTGGATCAGGGGCTGCTTGCGGCCGCGCCGCCCGTGCTGAACGGCGCGCAGCAACAAGCCGTCACCGAGGTGGCGGAGGCGCAAGGCTTTCAGGTGTTGCTCTTGCAAGGCGTCACCGGCAGCGGCAAGACCGAGGTGTATCTGCGCCTGATTGAGCGGGTGGTGGCGCGCGGCGCGCAAGTGCTGGTGCTGGCGCCGGAGATCGGCCTCACCCCGCAACTGCTGGCGCGTTTTCAGCAGCGTTTCGCCGTGCCGATAGCGGTTCTGCATTCCGCCCTGGGCGAGCGCGAGCGCGCACAGAACTGGCTCGCCGCGCGCGCGGGCCGCGCGCCCATCGTGCTCGGCACGCGCTCCGCCGTGTTCACGCCCCTTGCGCGGCCTGGCCTCATCATCATAGACGAGGAGCACGACGCCTCGTTCAAACAGCAGGACGGGTTCCGCTATCACGCGCGCGACGTCGCCATCCTGCGCGCGCAACGCGCCGGCATCCCGGTGCTGCTCGGCTCCGCCACCCCTTCCTTCGAATCGCTGTACAACGTGCGCCAGGGGCGCTACCGCGCGCTGAGTCTGCCGGAGCGCGCCGGCGGCGCGGCGCATCCGGAGATGCGGCTGCTGGACGTGCGCCATCAAGTGTTGCAGGGCGGCATGTCGGCGCCGCTGCTCGACGCGGTGGGCGAGCACCTGGCGCGCGGTGAACAGGTGCTGCTGTTTTTAAACCGGCGCGGTTTCGCGCCGCTGCTCATGTGCCACGCCTGCGGCTGGAGCGCGCAGTGCGAACGCTGCGACGCGCGCATGGTGCTGTATCTCGATCAGGCGCGCGCTTTGCACTGCCAGCACTGCGGCGCGCAACGCGCGCGCCCGGAGCAGTGCGCGGCGTGCCAGAGCGCCGAGCTGCGCGTGCTGGGTTACGGCACCGAGCGCGTCGAGCAAACCCTGCGCGAGCACTTTCCCGCCGCCGAGGTGCTGCGCATAGACCGCGACAGCACGCGGCGCAAGGGCGCGCTCGATGATCTGCTCGCGCGCGCGCAACAGGGTGGCGCGCAAATCCTCATCGGCACCCAGATGCTGGCCAAAGGCCATCACCTGCCCAATGTCACCCTGGCCGGGATACTCAACCTGGATCAAGGTTTGTTCGGGGCGGATTTCCGCGCCGCCGAGCGCATGGCGCAGCTCATCGTGCAGGTGGCGGGGCGCGCCGGGCGCGCGCACAAGCCAGGGCGGGTGCTGATCCAGACCCATCACCCCACGCACCCCTTGCTCACCGCGCTCATCCGTGACGGCTATGCCGCCTTTGCCGAGGCGGCGCTCACCGAGCGAAAACACACGCACTTGCCGCCTTACAGCAGTCTGGCGTTGCTGCGCGCCGAGGCGGTGAACCGTAGCGCGCCGCTGGAATTCTTGCGCGCGGCGCAGGCCGCCGCCGAACCTCTGGCCGGCGCCGCCGTACAGATACTGGGGCCGGTCAGCGCTCCCATGGAGCGGCGCGCCGGGCGTTACCGCGCGCAACTGCTGGTGCAAGCCGCGCGCCGTAATGAATTGCAGCGTCTGCTCGATGCCTGGATGCCGCTGCTGGAGACGATCAAGACCGCGCGCAAGGTACGCTGGTCGCTGGATGTGGATCCGGTGGAGATACTTTGACGGCAGAGAAAAGATACAAGAGAAAAGATACAAGGGAAGAGGTAAAATAACCGCTGATCCTTTCCTCTTTTCTCTTGCCTCTTTTCTCTGTTTCTATGAAATCCCACCTGCGCGACCTGCTGCATCAGGCACTGCAAAGTTTGCACACGCAAGGCGTGCTGCCGGATGCGGTGTATGAGATCGGCGTGGAGCGCGCGCAGGAGGCGCAGCACGGCGACTACGCGAGCAATATCGCCTTGACCCTGGCCAAGGCCGCGCGCCGCAAGCCGCGCGAGCTGGCCGAATTGATCGTGGCGCGGCTCCCGGCCTCGGCGCGTATCGCCAGGGTGGACATCGCGGGGCCGGGCTTCATCAATTTTTTCGTGAGTCCCACGGCGTTGCAATCGGTGGTGAGCGATATTTCGCAGGTCGGAGAACGTTACGGAACCAGCCGGCTCGGCGCGAACCAGAAAGTGCAGGTGGAGTTCGTCTCGGCCAATCCCAACGGTCCGCTGCACGTCGGTCACGGGCGCGGCGCGGCCATCGGCAGCACGCTCGCCAATCTGTTGCAGGCGGTGGGCTACCAGGTGCAGCGCGAATACTACGTCAACGACGCCGGGCGGCAGATGGACATTCTCGCGCTGAGCGTGTGGCTGCGCTACCTGGAGCAGTGCGGCGAGCGCGTGACCTTTCCCGTCAACGGTTATAAAGGCGATTATGTGCGCCACATCGCACGCGCGTTGCGGGAACGGCACGGCGCGGCTCTGCGCCATGACGCGCCACAGGTGTGGCGTGATGTGCCGCCGGATGAAGGCGCCGAAAACGGCGCCGGGAACGGCGACAAGGAATTGCACGTGGATGCGCTGATCGCGCGCGCCAAGAGCCTGCTCGGCGCGGACGGCTATCGCACGCTGTTTGAGGCGGGACTCAACGCCATGCTGGCCGACATCCGCGACGATCTGGAACAGTTCGGCGTGCATTACGACAACTGGTTTTCCGAGCGTTCGCTCACCACCGGCGGCGTGGTGGAGCAGAGCATCGCGCGCCTGAAGCAGGGCGGCGATCTGTACCGGCAGGACGGCGCGTGGTGGTTCCGCTCCAGCCGCTACGGTGATGAAAAAGACCGCGTGGTGGTGCGCGACAACGGCGACCAGACCTATTTCGCCTCCGACATCGCCTATCACCTGGGCAAGTTCGAGCGCGGCTTTGCGCGCGTCATCAATGTGTGGGGCTCGGATCACCACGGCTACATTCCGCGCGTCAAGGCGGCGCTGCAGGCGCTGGGTTGCGACCCAGACAGGCTGGACGTGGTGCTGGTGCAGTTCGTGATCTTGTTCCGCAACGGCGTGCGCGCGCAGATGTCCACGCGCGCGGGCGAATTCGTCACCCTGCGCGAGCTGCGTAACGAGGTGGGCAACGACGCGGCGCGTTTTTTCTACGTGATGCGCAAGAGCGACCAGCACCTCGATTTCGATCTGGAACTGGCCAAGTCGAGCAGCAACGAGAATCCGGTGTACTATGTGCAATACGCGCACGCGCGCATCTGCAGCGTGTTGCGCCAGGGCGAACAAAAGGGTTACGTGTGGGACGGCGCCGAGGGCCTCGCGCAGCTGCATTTACTGGTGGAAGGGCATGAACAGAAGCTCATGAGCACTTTGTCGCATTACGGAGCGGCGGTGGAACGCGCCGCGCTGAGTTACGAGCCGCACCAGATCGTTTACTATCTCAAGGAGCTGGCGGCCGACCTGCACGCTTATTACAACGCGCTGCCGTTTCTGGTCGAAGACGCCGCTTTGCGCAACGCGCGCCTCACCCTGCTCGCCGCGACGCGCCAGGTGCTGAGAAACGCGCTCGCGCTGCTTGGCGTGAGCGCGCCGGAGAGCATGTGATGGCCGCGCGCGCGCAGGCCAAGCCGGGCTGGTGGTTTTTGGCCGGGCTGGCGCTCGGCCTGCTGGTGGCGTTATGGGTGTATCTCAAGGGGCCGCGTGCCGCGCCGGATGTGAGCCGCGCCGAGCGCGCCGCGGCGCAGGAACAGGGCGCTGATAAAAAAACCGCTGAGTCGGCCACCACCACCAAGCCGCGCTTCACTTTCTACACCATCCTGCAGGAGCTGGAAGTGGCGCTGCCCGATCAGGAGACCGGAGCGAAGCCCCAGTCCAGCGCGGCGGGCAAGCCCGATGCCTATATCCTGCAGGCGGGCTCGTTCAAGAGTTTTGAGGAGGCCGACCGGCTCAAGGCGAGCCTGAACCTGATCGGCGTCGAGGCGGGGATACAAACCGTGACGGTGAACAATAAGGACACCTGGCACCGGGTGCAGATCGGCCCGTACCGGGACCTGGCCGAACTCAACGCGGTGCGCGCGCGCCTGAAACAAAACAATATTGATGCGGTGTTGTTGAAGCTGAAGAGTTGACGTCCGTTCAGGACGTGAGCGTTTCCGCCGTGCGCCGGCGCTCCAGCAGGATGCGTTTGAATGCTTCGGGGTCTTTGGTGTGGGTGATTTCGCCCCGGCGCGGGAAGTGCAGATCATGCAGGCGCGAGAGCCAGAAACGCAGCGCGGCGGCGCGCAGCATCACCGGCCAGGCCGCGTGTTCCGCCGCGTCGAACGGACGTTCGCGCGCGTAGGCGTCAAGCAGCCGGCGCTTGCGGTGCTCGTCCAGCGCGCCGCGCGCGTCGCCGCACCAGTCGTTCACCGTGACCGCCACGTCGTAGAGAAAGGCGTCGTTGCAGGCGTAATAAAAATCTATGATCCCGGTCAGCTCGCTGTCCACGAACAGCGCGTTGTCGCGGAACAGGTCGGCGTGGATCACCCCTTGCGGCAGTCCCGTCCACGGGTTTTGTTTTTGATAGTTCAACTCTTCCCGCAGCAGCGCGGCATCCCCAGGATTTAACTTCGGCAAAACCTTGCGCGCGGTGGCCTTGCGCCAGGCCGCGCCGCGGTCGTTGTCGCGCCGCCCGCTGAAGGAGATGCCCACCCGGTGCAGGCGCCCCAGTGCTTTGCCCAACGCGGCGCAGTGCGCGGCGCCGGGTTCGCGCACGTCGCTCCCCTTAAGGCGGCGCACCAGCGCCGCGGGCTTGCCGCACAGCGTCGTCAAATAACGCCCCTGCCTGTCGGCGAGCGGGTGCGCGCTCGGCACGCCGTGCTCGGCCAGAAACGCCATCAGGTCGAGGAAATAGGGCAGGTGCTGGTAAGGCGTGGACTCAAACAGGGTGAGTACGAATTCACCCTCGCTGGTGGTGACGAAATAATTGGTGTTTTCGATACCGGCGCTCACGCCGGAATAAGTCACCAACTCGCCCAGCGCATAGCTGAGCAAAAATTCCCTGAGTTGCGGCGGCTCGACGCGGGTGTAGACGGACATGCGTGAGGACTCGTTTGAAAAACGGTTGGGCTTCGCTTTATGATTTCGCTATGCGCGGAATAAATCCGCGCTTGCGACTAAAGGGGAGAATCGCGCTTCTCCCCTTTGGAACCCCCATCGCGTAAGGTAGCGGTGGCCTTGCTGGGGGTATTTTATTACCAGCTAAACAGCACCCACTGCGGCACCTGGCTCTTGGTGATATCGTTGGCGCGCGTCTCCAGCTCGCCGTCGCCGTCGGTGTCTATCAGATAATAGGGCAGCCCCCGGGTGGGCGTGATCTTCACCTGATACAGCCGGCCGTTGACGCGATACTCCTCCACGGTTTCCTGTTCCTTCTGGATGAGGGTGATTTCCGGCTCCAGCGTCTCACCGCTTTGCACTTGTTCCGGGATCTCCGGCGGTTCCGGCGCGGGGGCGAGATCGGTTTCGGCGGCGTAGGCAAGTGGCGCCGCGGCGAGGGTTAACAGCAGAATATAACGTTGCATGACAGAGTGTCCTTTTTATAACAGAATACGCTGATCTTCGTCAGCGGACGGCGCGCCGCCGCGGCGCTGGTAATATTCGAAGATGGCATCCACCACCTGTTCGGCGTCGTCCAGCACCTGCATCAGTTCCAGGTCGGCGGCGTCTATGGCGCCTTCCGCTACCAGGGTGTTCCGGAACCAATCGAGCAGCCCGGTCCAATATTCAGAGTGTACCAGAATCACCGGAAAACGGCGCACCTTGCCGGTCTGTATCAGGGTGAGGATTTCCGCCAGTTCGTCCAGGGTGCCGAAGCCGCCCGGCAGCACCACGTAGGCCGAGGCGTATTTGACGAACATCACCTTGCGCGAGAAAAAGTGGCGGAAGTTGAGCGAGATGTCCTGATAGGCGTTGGCGGACTGCTCGTGCGGCAGCATGATGTTGAGCCCGACGCTGGGCGATTTGCCCGCCTGCGCGCCCTTGTTCACCGCCTCCATGATGCCGGGACCGCCGCCGCTGATCACGGAGAAGCCGGCATCCGACAGGGTGCGCGCGATGCGTTCGGCCATCGCGTAATAGGGATGGCCGGGCGCGGTGCGCGAGGAGCCGAAGATGCTCACCGAGGGGCGGATCTCCGCCAGACGCTCGAAACCCTCGATGAACTCGGCCATGATCTGGAAGATTTTCCAGGACTCGCGCGACAGCAGCTTGTCGTCCACGCTACGGTGGGCAGTTTTGCCGGTATCATTCATAATGTATGACCTGTCCTTGTGAGCCTGGCATGAAACCCTCTTTGTTACTGGTGGACGGCAGTTCTTATCTGTATCGCGCCTTCCACGCGCTGCCGCCGCTCAACAATTCCCAGGGCGAGCCGACCGGCGCGGTGTACGGCGTGCTCAACATGCTGCGCAAGCTCAGCGCCGACACTCAGCCAAAATACATCGCGCTGGTGTTCGACGCCAAGGGCAAGACCTTCCGCGACGAGCTGTTCGAGCGCTACAAGGCGCAACGCCCCCCCATGCCGGATGACCTGGTGCGCCAGATCGAGCCGCTGTACGCCATTATACAAGCAATGGGTCTGCCATTAATAAGCCTCTCAGGCGTGGAGGCCGACGACGTGATCGGCACGCTCGCCATCCAGGCGGCGGCGCAGGGCATGGACACGCTCATCTCCACCGGCGACAAGGACTTCGCGCAACTGGTGAACGGCCACATCACGCTCATCAACACCATGACCAATACGGTATTGGACCGGCAAGGCGTGATGGAAAAATTCGGCATCACGCCGGAACAGATCATCGCCTATCTCACCCTGGCGGGCGACGCGGCGGACAACGTGCCCGGCGTGCCCAAGGTGGGGCCGGTCACCGCGGTCAAGTGGCTTAACCAATACGGCACGCTGGCCAACATCGTGGCGCACGCGCAAGAGATACCCGGCAAGGTGGGCGAGAATCTGCGCGCCGCCATCCCGCTACTGCCGCTGTACCAGCAAGTGCTCACCATCAAGTGCGACGTCGCGCTGCCGTGTACGCTGCTGGATTTGCAGCCGCGCGCGCCGGATGTCGCGGCGCTACGCCAGCTTTATCAACGCATGGAGTTCAAACGCTGGCTGGCCGATCTGGGTAAAGATATTAGCCCGGCGCAGAACAATACCCCCGCACCCTTCGCTTGCGCTCTTCCCTATAAGGGAGAGGGTAGGGGTGAGGGTGGAAAGATCGCCGGTACACAGGCACCTAACCCCCCCCCAGCGGCGCCGGTTACCTTCGAGACGCCAGGTTCCATCGAGGAACTGCAAAACTGGGCCGCGGCGCAGCGCGCTGCCACAACACTCACCCTGGCGCTGGAAACCTCTGACGCACAGGGACGTGCTAATGTCGCGGGAGGCAGGACGCCGGGAGCGACCGGCGCGGACTACATGCGCGACGAACTGACCGGGCTGGCATTGCAGACGGGAGAAGGCGCGGCGCTTTACCTTGCATTCACCGATGTCCTGCCGCGTGAGGCGGCGCTCGGTGCCTTGCGTGCGCTGTTACAGGATGCCGCCGTTGAAAAACGTGGGCACGATCTCAAGTTCGCGCTGAATGTGCTGGCGCGCTATGGCGTTGACCTGCAAGGGCTGCGCTTTGACGTGATGCTGGAGTCCTATGTGCTGGACAGCACCGCCACGCGGCACGATCTTGCCGCGCTGTGTGAAAAATACCTGGGCGCGAAGGCGACCGACGCTTGCGCACAACGCCTTTCCGCGCTGCAACGGTTGCACGAACTGCTCTGGCCGCAGTTGCAAAAAATCGCGCCCTTAAAAAAATTATTCACCGAGATTGAAATGCCGCTCATTCCGGTGCTGGCGCGCATCGAGCGCGCCGGAGTGGGCGTGGATGTGCGTCTTCTAAACGCGCACAGCGAACAACTCGCCGCGCGCCTCAAGCAACTAGAAGATCAGGCGTATCAAATGGCCGGGCAGATGTTCAACTTGAGCTCGCCGCAGCAACTACAGGGCATCCTCTACGACAAGCTCGGCTTGCCGGTGCTGAAAAAAACGCCCAAGGGCCAGCCCTCCACGGCGGAGGAGGTGTTGCGGGAACTGGCGCTCGATTATCCGCTGCCCAAGCTGATTCTGGAGCAGCGCACGCTGAGCAAGCTCAAGTCTACTTACACCGATCGCCTGCCGGAACAAGTCAACTCCGTCACTGGGCGCGTGCACACGCGCTATCATCAGGCCGTCACCGCCACCGGACGCCTGTCGTCCAGCGACCCCAATCTGCAAAACATCCCGGTGCGCGGCGAGGAGGGCAAGCGTGTGCGCGCGGCGTTCATCGCGCCCGCCGGTTATCAATTACTCTCCGCCGATTATTCGCAGATCGAACTGCGCATCATGGCGCACCTCTCCGGCGACGCGCGCCTGAAGCACGCCTTCGCGGGCAATCAGGACATCCACAAGGCCACCGCCGCCGAGGTGTTCGGCGTCAAACTCGAACAGGTGAGCGCGGAGCAGCGGCGTGCCGCCAAGGTCATCAACTTCGGATTGATCTACGGCATGTCGGCGTTTGGCTTGGCCAAACAACTCGGCGTGCCGCGCGAGGCGGCGCAGCAGTACATGACACTGTATTTCGCGCGCTACCCCGGCGTGCAGGCGTTCATGGAACGCACGCGCGCACAGGCGCGCCAGCAAGGTTACGTGGAAACCTTATACGGCCGGCGCCTGTATCTGCCTGAGATCAACAGCCGCAACGGACAACTGCGCCAATACGCCGAGCGCACCGCCATCAACGCGCCCATGCAGGGCAGCGCCGCCGACATCATCAAGCTCGCCATGCTGCGTATTGACGCCTGGCTGCAACAAAACAAGTTCAACGCGCGCATGATCATGCAAGTGCATGACGAATTGGTGTTCGAGGTGGCGGAACAAGACTGTGGGGCGTTGGCCGACGCGGTGCGCCGCCTGATGACCGGCATCGAAGGCCTGTCCGTCCCCTTAAGCGTGGATATCGGCATAGGCCGCAACTGGGCGGTGGCGCATTAATGGATATAATTGTTATTATTCAGTAAGTTAGTAAAAAGAATCGGGGCCGTTGAACTTTTACATCAGGCGCCAGGTCTTAACCTGTAGAGCACACCTCGTGTGCTCCCCGTTCTCTCCCTGAACGGGTACGTTTATCCGGCATCCCCAAGTCGGGTAAATCCTTTGGCCCGGTTCTTTCCCCCTTAGAGCCGGGCTCTTTTTTATGTTCCTTAGAGCCGGAGAGCCGGGATTTATTTATGTTCCTTATGCCAGCCTTGCCGAGCAAGGGTGCTACAATCCGGCACCTGAATGAGTAACCTGACGACATCCCCATTCGTGCAGCCATGTTTCCTGGTTTAATGTCCGCCTAGCCCGCCGTGAATACCGCCACCCCATCCGCGCACAGCAGAGCCAGAATCTGGCTGGAGTTTTTCGGCTCCATGACCCTCGCCATCACGCTGCTGTCGGCGCTCGCCATCAGTTCCGTGGTGGGCACGGTGTTGCGTCAGAACGTGCCGTATGAGGATTACATCATCAAATTCGGGCCGTTCTGGTTCGAGGTGTACAAGTCGCTGGGGCTGTACAATGTGTACAGCGCGGGGTGGTTCTTGTTCGTGCTGGGTTTTTTACTGCTGTCCACCAGCCTGTGCGTGTTCCGCAATACGCCCGGCTTCGTGCGCGATATGCGCGATTTCCGCTTGCAGCACAGCACGCGCTCGCTACGCGCCTTCGCGCAGCACGCCGAGTGGACGGTCACCCTGGGCGCGGAGGCGCTCACCGCGCCGCTTAAAAACTATCTGCACGCGCGCGGTTTCCGCGTGCGGGTGAAGCCGCAAGGCGCGGGGCTGTTGCTGGCGGGCATGAAGGGCAACGCCAACCGCGTGGGCTACATCCTCACCCACGTCGCGGTGGTGGTGATCTGCATCGGGGCCCTGCTGGACGGCAATCTGCCGCTCAAGCTCAAGGAGTGGCGAGGCGAGGTGGACCTGGAAACCAAGCCCGGTATTCTGATCTCACAGGTGCCCAAGGAAAGCCGCCTGCCGATGGACACTCCCTCTTACCGCGGGGGCGTCGTCATACCGGAAGGCGCAAGCACGCGCGAACTCGTGCTGCAGATGCGTGATGGTTATTTCATCCAGGAGTTGCCGTTTGAAATCCGCGTCAAGGATTTTCGCGTCGAGTTTTACGACAACGGCCTGCCCAAATCCTTTGAAAGCGATATCGTGCTCACGGACCCGGAGCTGGAGCAGCCGCTGGAGCAGACCATCTCGGTGAATCACCCCCTGGTTTATAAAGGCTTTACCATTTATCAGTCGGACTTCCGCGACGGCGGCTCCCGGCTCGACTTGCGCGCCTGGCCGCTGCGCGGAAACAGCGGCGAGGCGCTCAGCGTGCAGGGCATGGTCGGGAATAATCACAGGCTGGATGGGCCGGACGGTTCGCTCACCCTGGAGCTGACCGATTTCCGCTTGCACAACGTGAGGTCCGCATTGCCGGGTTCCGGGAAAAAATTCGTGGACATTGGTCCGAGTTTTACTTTTAAACTGCGCAATGAAAAGGGCGAGGCGCTGGAGTTTGAAAATTACATGCTGCCGTTCGACCAAGACGGGCGCGGATTTTTCCTGAGCGGCGTGCGCAGCGATGAGAATGCCGAGTTCAGTCCGTCTCGCATCCCGGCGGACGCGCAAAGCGGCGTTGCCGGGTTTATGCGTTTTCATGCCGCGTTGCGCGACCCCGCGCAACGCGGCAAGGCCGCGCAGCGCGCGGCAAGCGAAGGCCCGCCCGGCACGCGCGCCCTGGCCGGGACCGCGGGCGAATTGCTGGAGCGCTTCGCCGCGGGCGGTTTTGCCGCGACGCAGGAATACATAGTCTCGCAGCTCGCCTCCGCGGAGGGCGCGCGCCGTGAGCAACTGGCGCGCGCCTATGTCGCTTTGCTGCAAAACAGTTTACACGCCTTATATGTGAATCTTGACCTCCCACGGGCGACGGATGCCGCCAGGCAGCAGCAACTCTTCGAGGACGCGGTGAACACCCTGGGCGCGCTGCCTGAATACGCTGCGCCGTTTTATTTCGAGCTGGTCGACTTTAACCAGGTGCAGGCAGCGGGCCTGCAAATCGCCCGCACGCCGGGCAAGGGTATGGTGTATCTTGGTTTCGGCATGATCGTGATCGGCGTGTTCGTGATGTTTTACCTGCCGCATCGCCGCGTGTGGCTGGCGCTGAGCGAAGAGGGCGGCCGGACGCAGGTGCTGCTGGCGGGTGCGACCAATCGTGATCAGCTGGGTTTTGCCAGAGAATTCGAGGGATTGCGGGACGGCTTGAAAGAGCGCCTGCAGCGTCTATAATGTACCAAATGTACCAGCAGATAGGAGATTGTTTATGTCCGCATCACCAGAAACGTTAATCAAGGATTTTGGCAAACCGTCGTTTTTGAGCACGCTCACGCTGTTCGACTGGGTGTGGGCGGCGCTGGTGGTGGGCGGCGCGGCCTACGTGCTGTACCGCTACGGCGCGGTGATGAGTGAGTATGAGATCGGCACCTTATGCGGGGGGGCGCTCCTGTTGACAGGCACCGGCTGGCACTGGAAGCCGTTGCGCGTGTTTTCGCTGGCGGTGGCGGCGCTGAGCTTGAGCGCCGTGTGGTTGTATGGATCCCAGCTCGCCAGCGCCGAAACCAGTTTCATTTTACGGTATCTGCTCGCCAGCCAGTCCGCGATTATGTGGATGAGCACGCTGTTTATTCTCGGCACGCTCGCCTATTTCATCAGTCTGTTCGCGCGCTCCGATTACGCCGGACAGCTCGCCTCCGCGTTCACCTGGAGCGCCGCCGCGGCGGGACTCATCGGCCTCATGGTGCGCTGGCGCGAGTCGTATTTGATCCACCCCGACGTGGGCTACATGCCGCTGAGCAATCTGTACGAGGTATTCATCCTGTTCATGCTCGTCACCACGCTGTTGTATCTTTATTATGAAGGGCGCTACCAGACGCGCGCGCTGGGCCCGTTCGTGATGCTGATTATCGGCGCGGCGCTGGCGTTTCTGCTCTGGTTCACCTTCGAGCGCGACGGGCACGAGATACAAGGCTTGGTGCCCGCCCTTAAAAACTGGTGGATGAAGATCCATGTGCCGGCCAATTTCGTCGGCTACGGCTCATTCGCGCTCGCCGGGATGGTGGCTATCGCCTATCTGTTGCGCGAGCGCGCCGAGCGCGTCAATCCGCAAGGCGTATTTGCCACGCGCCTGCCCAGCCTGGAGATCATGGATGACCTCATGTACAAGGCCATCACGCTGGGCTTCGGCTTTTTCATGCTCGCCACCGTGCTTGGCGCGCTGTGGGCCGCGGAGGCCTGGGGCGGCTACTGGTCGTGGGATCCGAAGGAGACCTGGGCGCTCATCATATTGCTCAACTACGCCGGCTGGCTGCACTTCCGCTTCACCAAGGGCTGGCGCGGCACGCCCATGGCATGGTGGGCGATAGGCGGTCTAGGCATTACCACTTTCGCCTTCATGGGCGTGAACATGTTTCTCACCGGCCTGCATTCGTACGGCGGTCTGTAGAGATATTAAGGAACCTCTGATTTATTCAGAGGTTCCTGCGGCACAGGGATGTGCCGCCATTTCCAATGGCGTTAAGCCATTGGAAATGAAGGAAAGTGAAAATCACATTTTTCACTTTCCGTGCTCTGAGAAGTCCGGGACGGACTTATTCAGAGCTTCCTTAAGCATAGCCCTTGCCGCGGATGTACTTGCCCAGCGTCGCCATGTCGGTGCTGACGCGGCGGATCAGGTGATCGAGGCTGATGATGGCGTGTTCCAGCAGGTTCACCGCGATGTAGGGGTGCTCCACGCGCAGGCGCTCGTATTTGACGCGGGTGAGCTTCAATAACTGCGTGGCGGCGCTCATGGCGCGCAGGCGCACCAGGCGCGGCTTTTTGTCGAAGAATGACATCTCGCCCATGAGCTCGCCTTCCTTCATGCGGCCGACCTCGATCTCCTCGCCGCCCTCGTCGTAAAACAGCGCCACTTCGCCGCGCACCACGAAATACAGCGCCTGGCCCACCTCGCCCGCCTCGGCGATGATGTCTTTCTTCTTAAAGCCCGCCAGCTCGGTATAGTCGAGCAGCGTGTTCACTTCCTTGACGGTGAGCGACTCGCACAGATGCTGCTGGTTTAAAAATTGCTTAAGCTCTATTTTGCCGGAACCGGTCATGACGGACTCCCTGGTTAATACTGCGAATTTTACCAGAGAAAACTCTCCGGTTTTACAAAATCATGCTGGCCGCGATCACCATCGCCGCGCTGGTGGAAAAATAGGCCATCCCGCTCATCAGTTCCGTGGTGGCGCAGGAACTGGTGGCGCGCATCTCAAACAGGGAGAGCTGCTGCCCGGGTGCGTGCTGCAATTGTCGCCTTCCCATCAGTTGAACAGCCAGCTGGAGGTGCGCTTCCTGAGCCATGACAGGTTTCAGGGCCTTACGCGCTTGGGCGGGTGTTTTGTCGGTTTGGAACCCAGCCAGCAACAACTCGTGGAACGCACCGTCGCCGCCCTGGAACGCAACCGTCGCCGCAAGCAGACGGAATAATATTGTCATGCCAGAGTGAGCCGCGAAGCGGCGACCGTTTGGCAGGATAGCCAAACGGTCGCCGCCGTTAGGCGGCCCGTAGGGCAAGGCACAGGGAAGAGCGAAGCGAAGTCCTGCCTTGTGAACGCCACGCCAGGGAAGGCGTGGCCGGTGTCTGGAGATGCCACTGATGCGACGCCAGGGACGGCAAGGAAAATGTTATTTTAAAACTGAATGGTCGGGGTGAGAGGATTTGAACCTCCGGCCCCTAGCTCCCGAAGCTAGTGCTCTACCAAGCTGAGCTACACCCCGAACGGTGTTAACGGGCGGTAATTTGTCAGTACCGCGGTCGTCAGTAATTCCGGCTTACGGAAAATTCGGCCAACGCATGCAGCGCGTCTGTATAAGATGAGGCGGGCAGCGCGGACAGCGCGGCACGGGCTTGATCCGCCTCCCGCCTGGCCGAGCGCGCAGTGTACGCGAGCGCCCCGCTCATTTCAATGGCGCGCTTGACCTCTTCAATCTGATCCAGCGTGCCGTGTTCAATGGCGGTGCGGATCAGCGCGGCTTGCCGAGCCGTGCCGTGTTGCAGGGCGTAGATGAGCGGCAGCGTGGGCTTGCCCTCGGCTAGGTCATCGCCGATGTTTTTGCCTGTCTCTTCCGGCGCTGCGCTGTAATCAAGCGCATCGTCTATCAATTGAAACGCCGTGCCGAGGTGCATGCCGTAGGCGGCCAGCGCCTGCTCAACGGCGCTGTCCTGTTGGGCGAGCACCGCGCCGAGCTGGCAGGCGGCCTCGAACAGCTTGGCGGTCTTGCAGCGGATCACCGCGAGATAGCGCGCCTCCGTGGTGTCCGGGTCGTGGCAGTTGAGCAGTTGCATCACCTCGCCCTCGGCGATGGTGTTGGTGGCGTGGGCGAGGATTTCCATCACGCGCATCTCGTTGGTTTCCACCATCATCTCGAACGCGCGCGAGTAGAGAAAATCGCCCACCAACACGCTCGCCTCGTTGCCCCACAGGGTGTTGGCGGTGTCCTTGCCGCGGCGCAGCTCCGAGCCGTCCACCACGTCGTCGTGCAACAGCGTCGCGGTGTGGATGAATTCGATGATCGCGGCCAGGTTGACGTGCTGCGAGCCCGTGTAACCGCAGGCGTGCGCGCCGAGCAGGGCCAGCATCGGGCGCAGGCGTTTGCCGCCGCTGTTGACGATGTAAGCGCCGATCTGGTTGATGAGCGCCACCTCGGAGCAGAGGCGTTTTTGAATAAGCGCGTTGACGGCGCGCATCTCCGCGCCGATCAGCGTTTGCACGGCCTCAAAGTTCATGGATGTCGGCGTTTGACCTGTGAGCATGGGACATACTATAATTGTGGACTTGATTTAAGTTGATCCTGCCTCAAACCGGCGGGACGTGGAGCGGGAACATGTATGCGGTTATTGTAACAGGCGGCAAGCAGTACCGGGTGGCGCAAGGCGAAAAGCTGCGCGTCGAAAAACTCGAGGCTGTGGAAGGCGCCACGGTGGAGTTTGACCAGGTGCTCATGGTGGGGGTAGGCGCGGACGTCAAGGTCGGCACACCGCTGGTGGCGGGCGGCAAGGTGACGGCCAAGGTCACCGCACAGGGCCGCGGCGAGAAGATCAAGATCGTGAAATTCCGCCGCCGCAAGCATCACATGAAGCAGATGGGGCACCGCCAGTCCTACACTGAAGTCGAGATCACCGGCATCACCGGGGCTTAATAAGGAGCAAGGCATGGCACATAAAAAGGCAGGCGGCAGCACGCAAAACGGCCGCGATTCACATTCCAAACGCCTGGGCGTCAAGTGCTTCGGCGGTGAGCAGGTGCTGGCGGGCAATATCCTGATCCGTCAGCGCGGCACCAAGGTGCATCCCGGCGCCAATGTCGGCATCGGGCGCGATCACACCCTGTTCGCCAAGGCCGGCGGCAAGGTGCGGTTTGATCTCAAGGGCAAGCCCCAGCGCAGCTACGTGAGCGTGGTGAGCGGCTGACGCTCACGGCGCGCCGTTCCACACCAGGCCCCCGCGCGGGGCTTTGTCGTTTTACAGGGTGAGCCGCGAAGCGGCGAACGCCAAGCCACGGATGGCTTGGCCGGGGCTGATAAGTAAACTGAAGTATCGCCAGGGATGGCGAAGATGAAGGTTACTACGACCAATGGGCCGTGCGCGCGAGCGTTATAATGTGCGGCAACCGATATGAATGCGAAAGTGGCGAAATCGGTAGACGCGCTGGTTTTAGGTGCCAGTGGGGCAACCCGTGAGAGTTCGAGTCTCTCCTTTCGCACATACTTGAGGCAGCGTCTTTCGCTCCGCATCTTGTTTATCTTACTATCCACCCTTAAACTGAACGAATGAGTACCTCTATGCAAGTTTCCGTTGAATCCACCTCCGGGCTGGAGCGCCGCATGACGGTGCGCGTGCCGGAAGAGCGCGTCAGTCTTGAGATCCAAAAACGCCTGAAGTCTCTCGCCGGCAGGGTGAAGGTGGACGGTTTCCGTCCCGGCAAGGCGCCGTTCAAGCTGGTCGAGCGGCAGTTCGGCGCGCAAGTGGCGCAGGAAGTAATGGGCGACATGGTGCGCGCCAGCTTCACCGAGGCGCTGCAGCAGCAGAAGCTGCGTCCCGCGGGCAGCCCCAGGATCGTGACCGAGAGCACGCTCGCGGGCCAGGGCCTCGGCTACACCGCGGTGTTCGAGGTCTATCCGGAGGTGGGCTTAAGCGTCGTCGCCGGGCTGAAGGTGGAGCAGCCGGTGGCGGAAGTTACCGAGCAGGACGTGGACAAGATGCTGGAGACGCTGCGCAAGCAACGCGCGCAGTGGACGCCGGTCGAGCGCGGCGCGCAAAACGGCGATCAGCTACAGATACACTTCAAGATGCGCGTCGCGGACGGCGCGTGGCAGGAATATGGCGACAAGCTGTTCACCTTCGTGCTCGGCGTCAACGATGTGGAGTTCGATAAACAACTGATCGGCGCCAAGGCCGGGCAGAATCTGACCGCGCAACACACCTTTCCCGCGGAACACGGCAACCAGGAAGTGGCGGGCAAGCCGGTGCATTATGACATCCAGGTGGTGAGCGTGAAGGAGCCTCATCTGCCCGCGCTGGATGAAGCGTTCGTGCGCGGCTTCGGCGTGCCGGAAGGCACCGTGGAGGCCTTGCGCAAGGAGGCGCGCGCCAACATGCAGCGCGAGCTGGAGCAGGCGGTGCAGGTCAGGATACGCAGCCAGCTCATGGATGCGCTGTATGAGCGCAATCCGCTGGAAGTGCCCAAGGCGGTGATTGAGAACGAGACGGAGCAATTGATGGCGCGCGCGCGGCAAAACCTGATGCTGCGCGGCATCAACGCCGAGGACGCAACAGTGGATCGCGCCAAATTCGAGCGGGACGCGCGCCGCCGCGCCGCCCTGGGGCTGCTGCTGAGCGAACTCGCGCAACGCGAAAAGATCACGCCCGACCCCGCCGCGGTGCGCGCACGGGTGGAGAGCATCGCTTCCACTTATGAAAAGCCGGACGAAGTGGTGCAGTGGTATTATTCAAAGCCCGAGCAACTGGCGCAGATCGAGTCGCTCGCGCTGGAAGATCAGGTGGTCGCCTGGCTGTTACAGCGCGCCGAGGTGAGCGAGCGTCCATCGAGTTTCGACGCGCTGCTTAATCCCGCCCAAGCCTAAAGGAATTGAAGTTATGACCGATAAGTATAGTGATAAGGAACCGCGCGCCATGATCAATCTCAATCTCGTCCCCATGGTGGTGGAGCAGACCTCACGCGGTGAGCGCGCGTACGACATCTACTCGCGCCTGCTCAAGGAGCGGGTGATCTTCATGGTGGGGCCGGTGGAAGATCACATGGCCAACCTGGTGGTGGCGCAGTTGCTGTTTCTGGAGTCGGAAAACCCGGACAAGGACATCCATCTTTATGTTAATTCGCCCGGCGGTTCGGTGAGCGCGGGGCTTGCGATTTACGACACCATGCAATTCATCAAGCCGGACGTGAGCACCATGTGCATCGGCCAGGCCGCTTCCATGGGCGCGCTGTTGCTGGCGGGCGGGGCCAAGGGTAAGCGTTATTGCCTGCCGCATTCGCGCATCATGATCCATCAGCCGCTGGGCGGTTTCCAGGGCCAGGCGACCGACATAGACATCCACGCGCGTGAGATACTCGCGGTGCGCGACCGCTTGAATAAAGTGCTCGCCAAGCACACCGGCCAAGACCTGGAAAAGATCGCGCGCGACACCGACCGCGACAACTTCATGGACGGCCAGGCGGCGCTGAAATACGGCTTGATAGACGCCGTATTGACCGAACGTCAGGTAAAGGCCGCCGGTTGACGGAACACCACTTGACGGCCAAGGTCATAGTGCTAGTATCTCCTGTAACATGAGTGCAATAATCACGGCGCAAACACGAGTGAGAGGATAACAGGGTGGACGACAAACACGGCAAGGGCGCAAGCGGTGAAAAGCTGTTGTACTGCTCATTTTGCGGCAAGAGCCAGCACGAGGTGCGCAAGCTCATCGCGGGCCCGTCGGTATTCGTGTGCGACGAGTGCGTCGAGCTGTGCAACGACATCATCCGCGAAGAAGTGCAGCAGAAGGCCGCCGGGGCCAAGGGCAAGCTGCCCTCCCCGCACGAGATCCGCAAGGTGCTGGACGACTACGTGGTGGGCCAGACGCACGCCAAAAAGGTGCTCTCGGTCGCGGTGTACAACCACTACAAGCGCTTGCAGCACGGCCAGAAGAAGGACGAGGTCGAGCTCGCCAAGAGCAATATTCTTTTAATCGGTCCAACCGGTTCCGGCAAGACCCTGCTCGCCGAGACGCTGGCACGCCTGCTCAACGTGCCGTTCGCCATCGCCGACGCCACCACGCTCACCGAGGCCGGTTACGTCGGCGAGGACGTGGAAAACATCATCCAGAAGCTGCTGCAAAAGGCCGAGTATGACGTCGAGAAGGCGCAGACCGGCATCGTCTACATAGACGAAATAGACAAGATTTCACGCAAGTCGGACAACCCCTCCATCACGCGCGATGTGTCGGGCGAGGGGGTGCAGCAGGCGCTGCTCAAGCTCATCGAGGGCACCATCGCCTCGGTGCCGCCGCAGGGCGGGCGCAAGCATCCGCAGCAGGAGTTTCTGCAGATCAATACCGCGCATATCCTGTTTATCTGCGGCGGCGCGTTCTCCGGCCTGGACAAGATCATCCGCGACCGTTCCGAGAAGGGCGGCATCGGCTTCTCCGCGGAGATCAAGAGCAAGGATGACCGCAAGAAGCATAACGAAATCCTCAATGCCGTGGAGCCGGAAGACCTGATCAAATACGGCCTCATTCCGGAGTTCGTGGGGCGTCTGCCGGTGCTGGCGGTGCTGGAGGAGTTGGATGAAGTGGCGCTGATGCGCATCCTGACTGAGCCCAAGAATGCCCTGGTCAAGCAGTACGTCAAGCTGTTCGAGATGGAAGGTACGCAACTGGAGTTGCGCGAGGACGCGCTGCGCACCGTGGCGCACAAGGCCATGATGCGCAAGACCGGCGCGCGCGGTTTGCGCTCCATCCTGGAACGGGTTTTGCTTGATACCATGTACGAACTGCCTACACTGAGCAACGTGAGCAAGGTGGTGATAGATGCCGCTGTAATCCACGGCCACACTGAACCGCTGCTCATTTATGAGAGCACCGGGCAGAAGCGCGCCGCTTCAGAATGATTTTCCTGGAGCAAGGCGGCTTGAGTTAGCGCAAAGCCGGCCTCAAATCCGTAAGGTGTAGGGATGCATTAAGGGTCTTGTCTCTTGGAACAGCCGCCGCTCTTAACGTGAGGTCATACGCCATGTCAGTCGAATTCAAGCCGCAGTCGCTCCCCGTGTTGCCGTTGCGCGACGTGGTGGTCTATCCCTATATGGTCATCCCGCTGTTCGTCGGGCGGCCTAAGTCCATCAAGGCCCTTGAGGCAGCCATGGAGAGTAACAAACAAGTGCTGCTGGTCGCGCAAAAGAGCGCTGCGCAGGACGATCCCAAGCCCGATGACATCTACTCGGTCGGCACCCTCTCCAACATCCTGCAGTTGCTCAAACTTCCCGACGGCACGCTGCGCGTGCTGGTGGAGGGCGCGGAGCGCGCGCGCGTACTGCATTTGGCCGGCGGGGATGACTATTTCACCGCCCAGGTCGCCCCGTTCCCGGCCACGCCGGTGGACGAGCGCGAGACCGAGGCCTTGGCGCGCTCGCTGCTCGGTCAGTTCGATCACTATGTGAAGCTCAACAAAAAGGTGCCGCCGGAGATACTCACCTCGCTCGCCAGCATAGACGATCCAAGCCGCCTCGCCGACACCGTGGCCGCGCACATGACGTTGCGCCTGGAGGAAAAACAGGCGGTGCTGGAGATCGCCGAGGTGCGCGCGCGCCTGGAGCACATGCTGGTGGTGCTGGAGCGCGAGTTGGACCTGATGCAGGTCGAGAAGCGCATCCGCGGGCGCGTCAAGCGTCAGATGGAGAAGAACCAGCGCGAGTATTACCTGAACGAACAGATGAAGGCGATCCAGAAGGAGTTGGGCGAGATGGAAGACGTACCCAACGAGATGGAGGAGCTGGCCAGGAAGATCAAGAAGTCCGGCATGTCCAAGGAGGCGCTGACCAAGGCGACCACCGAGCTTAACAAGCTCAAGATGATGTCGCCCATGTCCGCCGAGGCGACCGTGGTGCGTAACTACCTGGACTGGCTGGTGAACGTACCGTGGAAGAAGCGCAGCAAGATTTACAAGGATTTAAGAAAGGCCGAGGGCATCCTCGATGCCGATCACTACGGGCTGGAGAAGGTCAAGGAGCGCATCCTGGAATACCTCGCGGTGCAGCAGCGCGCCGAGCATCACAAGAGCCCGATCCTGTGTCTGGTCGGGCCGCCCGGCGTGGGCAAGACCTCGCTGGGGCGCTCCATCGCGCGCGCCACCAACCGCAAGTTTATCCGCATGTCGCTGGGCGGCGTGCGCGACGAGGCGGAGATCCGCGGCCATCGCCGCACCTACATCGGCGCGCTGCCGGGCAAGATCATCCAGAACATGGCCAAGGCGGGCACCAAAAACCCCCTGTTCCTGCTCGATGAAGTGGACAAGATGGCCATGGATTTCCGCGGCGATCCCTCCTCTGCGTTACTGGAGGTGCTCGACCCTGAACAGAACCATACCTTCAGCGATCACTATCTGGAGGTGGATTACGACCTCTCCGGCGTCATGTTCGTGTGCACCGCGAACACTCTGAACATACCGGGCCCGCTGCGCGATCGTATGGAGGTCATCCGCATCCCCGGTTATACCGAGGATGAGAAGATCAACATCGCCATGCGCTACCTGCTGCTCAAGCAGATCAAGAACAACGGTCTTAAGGATACCGAGATCTCCATTCAAGAAGCGGCGATCCGCGATGTGATCCGCTTTTATACCCGCGAGGCCGGGGTGCGCAATCTGGAGCGTGAAATCTCCAAGATCTGCCGCAAGGTGGTGAAAGGGATCCTGCTCAAGCCCCACGATAAAAGAGTCACGATCACCCCTCGCAATCTGGAAAAATATCTCGGCGTGCAGCGTTACCGTTACGGGCGGGCCGAGGAGCGCGACCAGGTCGGCCAGGTCACCGGCCTTGCCTGGACCGAGGTCGGTGGCGAGTTGCTCACCATTGAGGCGGCAGTCATGCCCGGCAAGGGTACGCTCACCAACACAGGGCAGCTCGGCGATGTCATGAAGGAATCCATCCAGGCGGCCATGAGCGTGGTGCGTGCGCGCACGGCGGCGCTGGGCATCAACCCCGATTTTTACCAGAAGAACGATGTCCATATCCATGTGCCGGAGGGTGCTACGCCTAAGGATGGTCCGAGCGCGGGCGTAGGGATGTGCACGGCCCTGGTGTCCGCCCTTACGGGCATTCCGGTGCGCGCCGACGTGGCGATGACCGGCGAGATCACCCTGCGCGGAGAGGTGCTCCCGATCGGTGGGCTCAAGGAAAAATTGCTGGCCGCCCATCGTGGCGGGCTCGGTGTGGTCATCATCCCCGAGGAAAATCGCCGTGATCTGGCCGAGATTCCGAAGAACATTAAACAAAGTCTCGATATCCGCCTGGTGCGCTGGATAGACGACGTACTCAAGATCGCGCTGCAGCAGATGCCGCAGCCGTTGCCGGAAGTCAAACCGGTGGTGACGCCCGCGATGGTGGAGCCTGCCAAGGAAAGCGGCGGGTTGACCACGCACTGACGGCAACGGCAAGCAGGCGGCTGGTCAATCGGCCTGACCGGTTTTTGCGTGTGATGCACCGGATGCGGTATACTATTCTGCTTGACACAGGTTTCCGGCAGTTGGTATAAATGTCGTGTTTTCTTCGAGTTCCCGCAGCGCAGCTGCCAACCTAACCATCGTTTAAGGGGAGTAAAAAAGTGAATAAAGCAGAACTGATTGATGCCGTTGCCGCCTCAACCGATAGCTCAAAAGCCGATGCCGGACGCGCCGTGGACGCGGTCATTGCCGCCGTCACCAAGGCCCTCAAGAAGGGCGACCAGGTCGCGCTGGTGGGCTTTGGCACCTTCCTGGTGCGCAAGCGCGCCGCACGCAGCGGCCGCAACCCGCAGACCGGCGCCACCATCCAGATCAAGGCGGCCAAGGTTCCCGCGTTCAAGGCTGGTAAAGCCCTCAAGGATGCCGTAAACTTAAAAAAGTAACGCGCCTCCTTGGGTGCTTAGCTCAGCTGGGAGAGCGTCGCCTTTACACGGCGAATGTCGGGGGTTCGATCCCCTCAGCACCCACCAGCAACAGGAGTGGTAGTTCAGCTGGTTAGAATACCTGCCTGTCACGCAGGGGGTCGCGGGTTCGAGTCCCGTCCACTCCGCCATTCCTCGGCGGTTGATGCCCTTGCGGGTGTACAGCCGCGCTTGAGCTTAAAAAGAGCAAGGTCAGGCTCACCAGCGCATGTTCGATGCGCTGATGCGCATAGACTTTAAGTTATGCCGAACGGGGCGCACGTCAAAATGCGCCCTGTTTTTTTTACTCTTGTTAAAGACCTTATGCTGCAATCCATTCGCAATCACGTTCGGAGCTGGGCCGCCGGGTTGATTATCGGCCTTATTATCCTGAGCTTTGCCTTGTGGGGCATACAGGATTACGCGGGCGGCGCCGCCGCTGCCACCGTGGCGAAGGTCAACGGCAAGGACATCAAGTTCGATGATTTTCAGCGCGCCTATCAGAATGAGCGGGAGCGTCTGCGCCAGGCGCTGGGCGGTAACTTCGATACGCTGTTCCAGGATGAGACCAGGCTCAAGCAGCAATTGCTGGAGCGCGTGATCCGCGAACAGCTCGCGCAGCAGGCAGCGCGTGACATGGGCTTGCGCGTGACCGACGCCGAGCTGGCCAAAACCATTCAAGCCCTCCCGGAATTCCTGGACAACGGCCGCTTTTCCAAGGCGCGTTACGAGCAAATCCTGCGCGGCGCCGGTTTGACCGCGCAAGGCTTCGAGACCCTGCAGCGCGATGACCTGCTGTTCGCTCAGCTTTACGCGGGAGTGCGCGGCACGGCGTTTGTCGGCGCACATCAATTTGACGCCGCGGTGCGTCTGCAATACCAGCAGCGCGAGGTGTCCTACCTCGTCATTCCGGCGGCCAGGTTTAAAGACACGGTACAGGTGGATGACCAAGCCGTGCAGGACTATTACGCGGGTCAGCGCGAGCGCTACACCACGCAGGAACAGGTGAGCATCGAATATGTGGAGCTGGCCGGAGCGGAGATCGCGGCCGGGATCAAGCCGGATGAAGAAGCGTTACGCAAGCAGTATGAGGAGCAAAAAGCGCAAGGCGCGTATGACAGCCCCGAGCAGCATCGCGCGCGCCATATCCTGATCGGCGTGGAGGCCAATGCCGGCGAAGCCGCGCAGGCCGCGGCCAAGGCCAAGGCCGCGGATATTTTACAGCGTCTCAAGCGCGGCGCGGATTTCGCCCGGCTTGCGGCCGAGGTTTCGCAAGACCCGATCAGCGCGAAACAGGGCGGCGACCTGGGCTGGTTCGGACGCGGCGTGATGGACAAGGCGTTTGAGGAGGCGGTATTCGCGCTCGCGCCAGGCCAGCTGAGCGAGCCGGTGCAAAGCGCGCTGGGTTGGCACGTCATCAAGGTCGAAGAGTCTCGCCTCGCGCACAGCAAGGGCTTCGAGGAAGTGCGCGCCGGGCTGGAGCAGGCGCAGCGTGAGCACGAGGCGGAGAAGCAATTTTTTGAACAGTATGAAACCCTGAAGAATCTGGTGTTTGAAAATCCCGATACGCTCAACGTAGCAAGCCAGGAGTTAGAGCTGCCGCTCAAGACCAGCGCGCTGTTCGGGCGTAACGGCGGCGAGGGCGTCGCACAGCAACCCAAGGTCGTGGCGGCGGTGTTCAGCGACGAGGTGATGGGGCGTGGCTACAACAGCGAACTGATCGAGATCGGCGCCAATCACGTACTGGCGTTGCGCATCAAGGAACACAAGACCGCGGCACAGCGTCCCTTGGACGAGGTGCGCGCGGAGATCAGCGAACATCTGAGATTCGAGGCCATGCGGCAGCGCGCCCGGCAACTGGGCGAAGAATTGCAAAAGCGCCTGGCGCAAGGCGAGGACGCCGAGGCGTTGGCTAAACAGCAAGGCTTTGCCTGGGTGCGGGCCGGTATGATAGGGCGCGTGGACGCCAAGCTTCCAGCCCCAGTGTTGCGCGCGGCGTTCACCCTGCCCAAGACGCAGCCCGCCATCGGCGGCGCGCGCATGGACCACGGCGACTACGCGCTGGTGTGGATGACGAACGTGCGCGAAGGCGATGCGGCGGCGCTGGATGCGGCGGAGCGGCTGGCGCTGGCGCACGAACTGCGGCGCGGCGCGGCGGAAAGCGTTTACACGGACTTTGTAAGCGCCCTGCACGGCCGCGCGGATATTACCCGCTATCCGGACAGGCTTTAACCACGCTGAACAAATGGGTTTATAATCTGTCCAATCTTTGGAGGAGTTAAGGTCAGCGTGAGCCAGACCGATAACCAGGAAGGGGAGGGATAGACGGCGTTAAACAACCGGGAATAGGGATGTCCAATCAAGCGTGCAAATTAGTCATTGAGGGGGTCAGCGAGGACGGCAAGAAATTCCGTCCCAGCGACTGGATCAAGCGCATTTCCACTTCGCTCGCCACCTTCGGCCCGGATCATCGCCTGCATTATTCCAAGATCGCCCAGCCGCGCATCATCAACGGCGAGAAATGCCTGGTGGTGGACAAGAGCCTGACCGATAAAGGCCCGGCGGCGTTCGAATACATCCTGAACTTCGTGCGCATGAACAAGCCTCGCGTATACGAGGAGTGCACGGTAGCGGCAGATACAATATAAAGGGAACCCTGAAACGATAGGCCGTTTCTTTTCTCTTGTATCTTTTAACTTTTCTCTGCCTCTCTAGGCCATCTGCTTTTCGCGTATTTCGTCCAGGGTCTTGCAGTCTATGCACTGGGTCGCGGTGGGGCGCGCCTCCAGACGGCGGATGCCGATCTCCACATCGCACTCATCGCAGTGGCCGTACTGGCCCAGATCCAGCTTGACCAGCGCCTCGTCTATCTTTTTGATCAGCTTGCGTTCGCGGTCGCGGGTACGCAGCTCCAGGGTGATTTCTTCTTCCTGGGTGGCGCGGTCGTTGGGGTCGGGATAATTGGCCGCCTCGTCCTGCATGTGGTGCACGGTGCGGTCCACTTCCTCCATGAGCTGCTTTTTCCAGGCCTGCAGGATGCTGCGGAAATGCATCACCTGCTTGTCGTTCATGTAAGATTCGCCCTTTTTCTCCTTATAGGGCTTGAACCCCAGCAAGGAGGCCTGTGAGCCGCTGCCGCTGGTCTTTGCCGCCAGCACGGGCGGCTTGGGCTTGACCTTGGCTTTAGGCGCCACGGCCTTGCGCCGCACCGGCGCCCTGGCGGCGGGCTTGGTCTTTTTGGCGGCCTTGGCCTTGGACTTGGTTACAGGCATTAAATCTTTCTCCTACCCACTCGTATATGGAAATAAAACCCCCGATGTATACTACACATAGCGCCATAAATCTACTGCGCGGATTTGATGCGGGTGCGTACGGTGCTCGGAATCCGGGGCCGCGTAGCGGCAGACTTCAAGGTACACTCCGGTTCCTGCGTTCCGCCGCCCCGCCTGAAATCCGCTCGCTACGATTTCTGGCGCTATGTATAGAAATGAGGCTACACCGCAATGGATTTCAATGGCCGAAAAAGAGGCTTTCCCGGCATGACTCAACTTGAGGCGTTAATTTTTGACGTGGACGGCACGCTGGCCGACACCGAGCGCGACGGTCACCGCGTGGCCTTCAACCGCGCCTTTGCCGAGGCGGGCCTGGAGTGGGAGTGGGACGTCCCACTCTATGGCGAGTTGCTGGCCATCACCGGCGGCAAGGAGCGCATGCGCCATTATCTGGACCGTTTCCCCGGCGTAGGCCGCCCCGCGCAGGGCCTAGATGAGTTCATCGCCGCGCTGCACCAGGCCAAGACGCGCCACTACGCGGCGCTCATGGCCGCGGGTGGAGTGCCGCTGCGCCCCGGCGTGCGGCGCCTGCTGGAACAGGCGCGCGCGGCGGGCTTGCGTCTCGCCATCGCCACCACCACCACGCCGGAGAACGTCAGCGCGCTATTGGAAAACGTCGCGCCGCCCGTGCCTTTGTCCTGGTTCGAGGTGATCGCCGCGGGTGACGTGGTGGCGGCCAAGAAACCCGCGCCGGACATTTATCATTACGCGCTGCAACGCCTGGGCCTGCGCCCGGAGCAATGCCTGGCCTTTGAGGATTCCGAGAACGGCGTGCGCTCCGCGCGCGCGGCGGGCCTCACCACTTTGATTACCATCAACGACTACACCCACAATCACGACTTTGACGGCGCACGCCTGGTGCTCACGCACCTGGGCGAACCCGATCAGCCGTTTCAGATGCTGCAAGGCGAGTTGCCGGTGGCGCACAAGGGTTACGTGGATGTGAGCTTGTTGCGCGCGCTGCCGTCGCGCGCCAGCAAGGCCGCGCCGTAAGCCGCCTCATCTTGCGCGGGGGTGAGCAGGGGAGACCGCAACAGGCGCGCGCGTATTTCAGTCCACGCGTTGTTCTTCGCTCCGCCGCCCACGCTACGTATGGAAACCGGATACGGCGCGCCGAGTTCAGCCAAGCGCTGATAGGCTTGCTGTTCGATGCGCGCCATGCCCTCCAGCATGCCCTGGAAAAATGGTACGTCATCGGCGGGACGCGGCGTGAGGCGCGACGCGAGCTGTGGGTCATTGACGGGAAAGCGCTCGCCGGGGACGAGCAGCGGATAGTAATCGAGCCCGGTGGGCCGCTCAGGTTGCAGGAGCGGCGTCAGCGCTGCCATCCGCTCGTTGCTGAAATAATGTTGCAGCACCGCGCCGCCGCTGTTGGAGCCCGCGCCCGCGAGCCAGAGTGTGCCTAAACGATGGCTGTAGACGCCGTACTCCGGCGCGAAGAGGGGTTGTTCGGACAGCACCTTCATCACCAGTGTGGAGCCGAGCGAAGTCACCGCCTCGCCCGGCAGATGCGCGCCGGTGGCGATAAAGGCCGCGGTGCTGTCGGTGGTGCCTGCCTTGATGCGCGTGCCGGGCGCAAAGCCGAATCCGGCGCAGGTTTGCTCACTCACCGTGCCGATGTCCGCGCCGGGTTCGACCACCTCAGGCAACAACTCGCGCCGTATGCCGAGCCGGTCCAGCCAGTCCGGCCAGCGGCGCGCCATCACGTCGTAACCCAGTTTCAAACAGTTGTGCTCATCGCTCGCACCCAAACGCGCGCCGAGCTTGAAGGCGAGCCAGGAAGCGGGGGGGAGCGCATAGCGCGCGCGCAGGCCGAGCTTGGGTTGCAGGTGCATCAATTTAGCCAGCGCGCTGCTCCTGCCGTGCGCGCCGCTCCACGGCGGCGCTACTTCGTCAATATAATCCGCCTCGCACACGCTGCGCGCATCGTTGTACATGAGCGCGGGCGCGAGCGGCGCGCCGTAGGCGTTGCACATAAGCAGCGTGCCGGAAGTGCCGTCCACGGCGAGCGCGGCGACATCTTGCAGGGAGATATTTTTGGCCAGCTCATGCAGCGTGGCGGCCAGCGCTTCCCACCACAGTTGCGGCGCTTGCTCGACGCGCACCCCGTCGCGCCGCGGCGCGGGCAGGGGCTGCGCCGCCCGCGCGACTATCGCGCCCGCGTGGTTGATGATGATGGCGCGGCAGCCGGAGGTGCCGAGGTCTAGGCCTAGATAAAGTTGCAAGTGGCGAGTAGGTCGCTCCCGGCGTCCTGCCTCCCGCGACACTAGTGCATCCCTGCACGTCGCAAGTAGCAAGTACTCAGGGGAGGCTCACCGGCGCGGGCGGTGTCCAAGCCGGGTTACGCTGCTCGGCGATGACCGTGGTATAAATCCCGCCGCGCACGTAGAACTCGGCGGTTAAACGCATGAAACGCGGCGCGCAGGCTTTAACCAGATCGTCCAGGATTTGATTGGTCACCGCTTCGTGAAACGCCCCTTCGTTGCGGTAACTCCACATGTATAATTTCAGGGATTTCAACTCGATACAGCGCGCATCGGGCACGTATTCGATATGCAGCGTGGCGAAGTCCGGCTGGCCGGTCTTGGGGCACAAGCAAGTAAACTCCGGAACGCGCATACGGATGGTATAATCGCGTTCGGGCGTCGGATTGGCGAAGATTTCAAGTTGTTTGCTGGGCTGGGCGGGCATAGGGCGGACTCGCGGCTGATATTTTGCACATAATAACGCAACTGAATTTTGCCCATAATAACGCAACTGGCTTAGGCATAACAATGCAACTGGCTTAGGCATAACAATGCAACTGGCTTAGGATAATAACGCAACTGACTTAGGTTTTCATGCGGCTCTCCAAGATCAAACTGTCCGGGTTTAAATCCTTTGTAGATCCCACCCTGTTGCACCTGCCGAGCTCACTGGTGGGCGTGGTCGGGCCGAACGGCTGCGGCAAGTCCAACGTGATAGACGCGGTGCGCTGGGTGATGGGCGAAATCTCCGCCAAGAGCCTGCGCGGCGACTCCATGACCGACGTGATCTTCAACGGCTCCAGCACGCGCAAGCCGGTGGGCCAGGCGATGGTGGAGATCGTGTTCGACAACAGCGATCACAGCCTGGGCGGGCAATACGCGGCGTACAGCGAGATCGCCATCAAGCGCGAGGTAAGCCGCGACGGGCAGTCAAGCTATTACCTGAACGGCGCGCGTTGCCGGCGGCGCGACGTGATAGACGTATTCCTCGGCACCGGCCTCGGGCCGCACAGTTACGCCATCATCGAGCAAGGCATGATCTCGCGCCTGATCGAAGCCAAGCCCGAAGACCTGCGCGTGTTTCTGGAAGAGGCCGCGGGCATTTCCAAATACAAAGAGCGGCGGCGCGAGACCGAGACGCGCATCGCGCACACACGCGAGAATCTGGCGCGCCTGAACGATGTGCGCGGGGAGATCGAAAAACAACTGGAGCATTTGCAGCGCCAGTCCTCCGCCGCGCAGCGTTACCAGCGCCTCAAGGAAGAAGAGCGGCGCCTGAAGGCGGAACTGCTGGCGTTGCGCCTGCGCGGCTTGCAAAACGAGGGCGCGGAGCAAAGCCGGGCCATCAGCGGGCAGGAAACGGAACTGGAGGCGGCGCTCGCCAAACAACGCGAGATCGAGGCCGGGATCGAAAAACTGCGCGCCGCGCAAGACGACATCGCGGCGCATTTCAACAGTGTGCAGGCGCGGTTTTATAACGTCGGCGCGGAGATCGCGCGCGTCGAGCAGGCCATACAGCATGCCAGGGAACGGCGCGAGCAATCCGGCCGCGATCTGGAACAGGCCGGGCACGCGCTACGCGAAACCGGCGCGCACCTGGAAGCGGATCGCGCCCGGATCACAGAACTCAACGGCGAACTGGCGCAAATCGAACCCGCGCTGCACGGCAGCGCGGACGCGCGCCAGGCCGCCGATGCCGCGCTTAACCAGGCCGAGCAGGCCATGCGGCAATGGCAGGACAAATGGGAGGCGCATCAGGAGCAGCGCGCCCTGCTTACGCAGGCGGAGCAAGTCGAGCGCACGCGCCTGGAGCACTTGCAGCAGCAGCACGCGCAATTACAGCAACGCCTGGAGCGTTTGCAGGCGGAACGGGAGACGCTGCCGCCCGCAGCCATCGAGCAGGATATTCAACTGCTGGACAGTGAGCACGCGGAGCAGCAGAGGCAGTTGCAACGCCTGCAACAGGAAGGCGCGGAGTTGCAGGCGCGCATCACGCAGTTGCGCGAGGCTATCGCGCGTGACAGCGCGCAGTTGCAGGCGCACCGCACCGCGCTGGAGCCGCGCCGAGCCGAGTTGACCTCGCTCAGCGCCTTGCAGCAGGCCGCCTTGGGTAAAGGCAGTACCGGCGTGGCGGCCTGGCTGGCGCAGCAAGGTTTACAGGACGCGCCGCGGCTAGCTGAAGGTCTGGAGGTGGAATCCGGCTGGGAGGACGCGGTAGAGGCGGTACTGCATTTTTATCTGGGCGCGGTGTGCGTGCATGGGTTGCAGGGTGTCGCGGCGGCGCTGGCGCAGCCCCCGGCGGCGCTGGCCATTCTGGACCTGGACGCGCCAGCGTGCGCCCATGCGCGTGGGCCAGCGCCCGCGCTGCTGGACAAGGTGCGCGCCGCGCCAGCGCGCCTTGATGCGCTGCTCGGTCATGTGTACACGGCGGAGTCCTTGACCGAGGCGCTGACGCTGACGCCGCGGATGCAGACGCACGAGTCGGTCATCACGCGCGACGGCCTGTGGCTGGGCAACGGCTGGCTGCGCGTGACGCGCGAAGAGGACGCCAGCGCCGGCGTGCTGTGGCGCGAGCATGAGCTTAAGCAACTGGCGCCCGAGGTGCGGCGCCGGAGTGACGAGATCGCCGCCGCGCAACAGCAGTTGGACGCGGCGCAGGAAGAACTCGCGCAACTGGAGCGGCGGCGCGAGGCGATGCAAGAGGACATGCAGGAGACGCATCGCGCCCACGGCGACGTGCAGGCGCAATTGCGCGGCAAGCAAACGCATCTGGCGCAACTGCGCACGCGCCATGAGCAAATTCAAAATGAAATAGAGGAACTGCAACTGCAAAGCGCCACGGTGCTGGACGACGTGCACGCTGCGCAGCGCCGCCTGCGCGAGGCCGAGAGCGGCGGCGCCGCGCTGACGCAACAGGGCGTGGAACAGGCGCGCGAGCGCGATGCGTTTACCCAGGCCCTGGAACAGGCGCGCCAGGCGGCGCGCGCCGCGCACGAGGAGGCGCACCAATTGGCGTTGCGCGAGCAGTCGCTGCGCGCCGCGCTCAGCGCCGCCGGTCAGGGCGTGGAGCGCATGCAGCAACAGTTGCGGCAACTGCAGGCGCGCCTGGATGAGTTACGCCGCGGCCTGACCGAAGGCGAAGCCCCGCTGGCCGCGTTGCAGGCCGAGTTGCAGCAATGGCTCCAGCAACGCGCGCAGGCGGAGAGTGATCTGGCGCGCGCACGCGCGCACCTGGAGGAGCATGACCAGAGCTTGCGCGGGGCGGAGCAGGAACGGCATCGCGCCGAACAGGTGGCGCAGGAAAACCGCGCGCTGCTGGAAACATTGCGCCTGAAGGCGCAGGAGCTCAAGGTGCGCGCGCAAGGTTTGCAGGAACAGATTCGGGAGGCGGGCCATGAGCCGGAGGCGCTGCTGCAAGAACTGGATGGCGCGGCGTACGAAGCGGAGCGCCAGACGCGGTTGGACGGCGTGACGCAAAAGATACAGCGCCTGGGGCCGATCAATCTCGCGGCGATTGAAGAGTTTAACGAGCAATCCGAACGCAAGAATTATCTCGACGCGCAGTGCGCGGATTTGAACGAGGCGCTCGCCACCCTGGAAGAGGCAATCCGCAAGATAGACCGCGAGACGCGCGCGCGTTTCAAGGCCACCTACGACAAGGTCAACGACGGCTTCAAGGCCCTGTTCCCGCGCCTGTTTGGCGGCGGCCAGGCATATCTGGAGATGACCGGCGACGATCTACTCAACACCGGCGTTACGGTGATGGCGCGCCCGCCGGGCAAGCGCAACAGCACCATCCATTTGCTGTCCGGCGGCGAGAAGGCGTTGACCACCGTGGCGCTGATCTTCTCCATTTTTGAGCTCAACCCCGCCCCGTTCTGCATGCTGGACGAGGTGGACGCCTCCCTGGATGAAGCTAACGTCGGACGCTTCTGCGAGCTGGTGAATGAAATGTCGAAACGCATACAGTTCATCATCGTCACCCACAACAAGGTGACCATGGAGATGGTGAATCAGCTGATCGGCGTCACCATGCAGGAGGCGGGCGTGTCGCGCCTGGTGGCGGTGGATATAGACGAAGCAGTGCAATTGGCGGCGATGTAATCCTTGACGAAACAGCGGGTCGAACGATGGAACTGCGCGTAATGTTAATTCTGGCCGGCGCGTTGCTCGTTCTCGGCTTGTATCTGTGGGAAAGATACCGGCGCGCCTCCGCAACACGGCGCGCCTCGGTCCGGCAAACGCCTGTTGTGGCGGAACAGCAGCCCGGCCAGTTCCCGCCCGCCAAGCCGCTGACGCCTCCGCCTCTGCCGGGAGCGCCGCGGCAGGTCATCGCACTGCACGTCATTAGCCGGGAAAATTTACCCGGGCCGGACATCATCGCCGCCCTGAACGCCGCGGATATGCAGTTGGGGCCGATGCGGATATTCCACCGTTGGCCGCCTGCGCCGCACGAGGCAGGAGGCCGGGAGCGACCGCCGGAGTCCGGGTCACCCCCCCAGCCTGTATTCAGCCTGGCCAATATGGTTGAGCCAGGCCATATACCCGCCGAACAGATCGAAAATTTCTCCACCCCAGGCCTGGTGCTGTTTATGACGCTGCCCAACGTACTCGACGGCATGACGGCGTTCGAGGACATGTTCGCCGCCACGCGCCAGCTGGCCGAAAAGCTGGGCGCGGAGGTGTACGACGAGCAGCGCAACATACTCACCCTGCAAGCGCTGGAGCACACGCGCGAGCGCATCCGCGAGTGGCAGCGCCGCCAGCTCCTGGCGCAGGCGCAAAGCTCATCGTGAGCGCCGCGCCCAGGGAGGTTATCGAGCGCGTGAAAAAACTGCGCGCCGAGGTCGCGCGCCACAACTATCTCTATTACGTACTGGATGCGCCGGAAATCCCAGACGCCGAATACGACCGCCTGTTCCTCGAATTACAGGAACTGGAAGCGCGTTATCCACAACTCATCACTCCCGGATCGCCCACCCAGCGCGTGGGCGCGGCGCCGCTCAAAAAATTCGGCGCGGTACGCCATGAACTCCCCATGCTGTCGCTCGCCAATGCTTTTGCCGGGCAGGAAGTCGTGGACTTCGACCGGCGCGTGCGCGAAAGGCTGGGGCTGGGTGAAGCGGAATACAGCGCCGAACCGAAACTGGACGGCTTGGCCGTGAGCTTGTTATACCGGCATGGGCAATTCACCCAGGGCGCCACGCGCGGCGACGGCGAGACCGGCGAAGACGTTACGCAAAACCTGCGCACCATCAAAGCCATCCCGTTGCACTTGTACGGCACAGGCCATCCGGAAATACTGGAGGTGCGCGGTGAGGTGTATCTTTCCAAAAAGGCATTTGCCGAATTGAATGCTCAAGCCCACGCGCGCGGTGAAAAAACCTTCGCTAATCCGCGCAACGCCGCCGCGGGCAGCCTGCGCCAGCTTGATCCTAAAATTACCGCCACGCGCCCGCTGGCCTTTTACGCTTATGGCCTCGGTAAAGTAGAGGGTCGCGCAATGCCGGATCACCACAGCGAAATACTCGCGCAACTGCGTGACTGGGGTTTGCCCGTGGCGCACGAGCAGCAGGTGGTGCAAGGCGCGCAGGGTTGTCTGGAATATTACCGCGCTATCGGCGCGCGCCGCGCTGAGCTTCCTTACGACATAGACGGCGTGGTGTACAAGGTCAACCGCGTGGACTATCAGGAACAGCTCGGATTCATCGCGCGCGCGCCGCGCTGGGCGCTGGCGCACAAGTTTCCGGCGCAGGAAGAACTGACCGAGGTGCTGGGCATCGAGGCGCAGGTCGGGCGCACCGGCGCGCTCACCCCGGTGGCTCGTTTGAAACCGGTATTTGTCGGCGGCGTCACGGTGAGCAACGTCACGCTGCACAATCAAGATGAAATTGACCGCCTTGACGTGCGCGTGGGCGATGCCGTGATCGTGCGCCGCGCAGGCGACGTGATACCGCAGATCGTGAGCGTGGTGCGCGAACGCCGTCCGCCGCACACGCGCCGGTATCATTTGCCCAAGCGCTGTCCAGCGTGCGGTTCGGAGGTGGTGCGCGCCGAGGGTGAGGTGGTGGCGCGTTGCAGCGGCGGCTTGTACTGCCCGGCGCAACGCACCGGGGCCATCCTGCATTTCACCTCGCGCCGCGCCATGGATATCGAAGGGCTGGGTGATAAGCTGGTCGAGCAGTTGGTGGAGCGAAAACTGGTTGCAACGCCCGCCGATCTCTACACGCTGGCACCGGAACAACTGGCGGAACTGGAACGCATGGGAGAAAAATCCGCCGCCAATGTGCATGGCGCGCTACAAGCCGGCAAAAAAACCACCCTGGCGCGTTTTCTCTACGCGCTCGGCATCCGCGAGGTGGGCGAGGCTACCGCCCAGACGCTGGCGCGCCACTTTAGCGATCTCGACGCCGTCATGGAGGCTGATGAACAGACGTTGCAAAACGTCCCCGACGTTGGCCCGATAGTGGCCGCGCACATCGCCGCGTTTTTCCGCCAGCGCCACAACCGTGAGGTCATCCAGCGCCTGCGCGCGGCGGGTGTCACCTGGCCGGACGTCAAACGCGAACCCGCCGCGCGCAGGCCGCTGGCCGGAAAAACCTTCGTCCTAACGGGGACATTGGAACGCATGACGCGCGACGAGGCCAAGGAAAAACTGCAAGCCCTGGGCGTCAAGGTGAGCGGCAGCGTGTCTTCCAAAACCAGCTACGTGGTCGCGGGCGCCGACCCCGGCTCCAAGCTGGACCAGGCGCGCGAGCTGGGAGTGGAGGTGCTGGACGAAGCGGCGCTGCTCAAGCTGTTGCGCGGCTGACCCGTATTTGCGCGCAGAGACAAAAAGAAAAGGCCGCCGGGACACGTGCCCCGGCGGCCTTGGTAAATTACACGTAGCTGCCGGTTATTCTGTTTTCTGTTCTTCTTTTTTCTCAGGTTGCAGCACGCTGGGCGCGGCGGGCTTGGCGGATTCATCCTTGATCTCGATCTTGGCGGCGCTCTTGAGGTCGGCCAGATATTTTTCGACCAGGCGGCTTTGCATGATGCCGCGCACGTTTTCCTTCACCTTGTCGAAGTCGGGCGGGGCGACTTCGCGCGTGTCATCGCGGATGATGATGTGCCAGCCGAATTGAGACTGTACCGGGGTCTTGGTGTATTTTCCTTTCTCCAGCGCC
>JBCKVB010000004.1:0-57141 GCA_038924245.1 Gammaproteobacteria bacterium
AGTTGGGTATGTCATTCCGGTTTATCTTGGATGGCGGCGGGTGTGACCCGCACTACGCTTGCTTTTATGCTACGTTGATAGACCTGACCCTGTGCTTCTGCTCAATGGTCTGGACATGGAGAGACAGTATCACAAAATCGGCGGAGGCAAAAGACAAGACCTGACCCCCTATTTCTGCTCCAGTTGTAGTTGTAGGGTGGGCAAAAGCGCAGCGTTGCCCACGGTTGCGCACATCAAACATCCGCGTGGGCAGATGAAGCTTGTCCACCCTTGCTCAGGTGGACTCCATCCCGAGATCATTGCATGTCTGAATTACTTTCGCGCGCAACTCCCGCGCCACACTTCCTCACGCGCCTCAGCCAGGGCGGGGTGTCGTTGATCCTTTCAGGCCGTGGTCGCTGACCGCGTCCTTGAGACCATAATCGTTGCTGCCCTTGAGGCCGCCGTCGTTTGGGGAAATGGAGGTGCCGATTGAGCCCTTGAGCGGAGTTGCGTCGCGATCGCGAATGAAGGCGGCTTGCCTTTCGGCATCTTCTTTGATGCGGCGCTCTTCGGCCTGACGCTGGCGCTCGGCCTCAGCCGCCGCTTCCGCCGCCGCCGCTTCTTATTGGCGGCGCTCGGCTTCGTAGTCGCGGGTTGGGGGAGTGTAGCCACCGGAACCGGAGCTGGAACCGCCAGAAGAAGAACAAGGATCGTGCGTTGACTCGCAATCAACGTTAGGTCGGCTCCCATCCGGACAATAGACTGTGCATGTCGCCGCAATTGCGGTACCTGACGCCACACTCGACAGAATGAAAATCGATACCAGGATCAGGATATTTTTCATATCGAATTACTCCTCATTGAAGGATGCTCAGTACGAATGGCACCATGCAATAAAACTGCGGCGCAGTCTGACATGATGTGATGGCTTTGCGAAGGTGAATGCGCCGTTTTAAACACCTTATCAAACTCTACTTTTGTTTCGCTTCTCCCTAATTAAATTACCATAAGGGTATCTCTAAAAAAGGGAGAAGGTTGGGATGAGGGGATAAGGGAGAGGGGATGTTTAGAGGTGTCCTAAACCCTTTCGCTGTTTTTTAATGCTCACTCGCCGCGCCGCCGATCTTGCCTTCCGGCTTGGCAGGTGTTTCACCCGTGGCGCGGCGTCCGTCCGCCTTGGGCGGGGTGGGCTCGCTCTCCTGCGGCGGACGCGGCGGCCGGCCGGCCATGACGTCATTAATCTGCTGCGCATCGAGCGTCTCGTACTGGATGAGCGCCTCGGCCATGAGGTGCAGCTTGTCGAGGTTATCCGTGAGGATTTTTCTGGCGCGCTGATAATTGCGATCCACGATGGAGCGGATTTCCCCGTCTATTGCGTGCGCGGTATCGTCCGACACCATCTTGTGCCGGGTCACGCTGTGACCCAGGAACACCTCGCCCTCCTCGTCGCTGTAGGTAAGTGGGCCGAGCTTCTCGGACAGGCCCCACTTGGTCACCATGTTGCGCGCGATTTCAGTGATGCGCTGGATGTCGTTGGAAGCGCCCGTGGTCACCTTTTCCGCGCCGAAGATAATCTCCTCCGCGACACGGCCGCCAAACATGCCGCAGATCTGGCTCTCCAGGCGTTCCTTGCTGTAGCTGTAACGATCCTGTTCCGGGAGGAACATGGTCACGCCCAGCGCGCGCCCACGCGGGATGATGCTCACCTTATAGACCGGGTCGTGCGCGGGGACGGAAAGCCCCACAATCGCATGGCCGGCCTCGTGATAAGCGGTGAGCTTCTTTTCCTCGTCGCTAATCACCATGGAGCGGCGTTCCGTGCCCATCATGATCTTGTCCTTGGCCTTCTCGAAGTGCTCCATGCGCACCGTGCGATTGTTGCTGCGCGCGGCGAACAGGGCGGCCTCGTTCACCAGATTGGCGAGGTCGGCGCCGGAAAAGCCCGGCGTGCCGCGCGCGATGATGGCCGGCTCGACGTTTTCATCCAGCGGCACCTTGCGCATGTGCACTTTCAGAATTTGCTCGCGTCCGCGCACGTCCGGCAGCGGCACCACCACCTGGCGGTCGAAGCGGCCGGGGCGCAGCAACGCGGGATCCAACACGTCGGGACGGTTGGTGGCGGCGATCACGATCACTCCTTCGTTGCCCTCGAAGCCGTCCATCTCGACCAATAATTGATTCAGGGTCTGCTCGCGCTCGTCATGTCCGCCACCCAGCCCCGCGCCGCGATGACGGCCCACGGCGTCAATTTCATCTATGAAGATGATGCACGGCGCATGTTTTTTTGCCTGCTCGAACATGTCGCGCACGCGCGAGGCGCCCACGCCGACGAACATCTCGACGAAATCCGATCCGGAGATGGAAAAGAACGGCACCTTGGCCTCGCCCGCAATGGCCTTGGCGAGCAAGGTCTTGCCGGTGCCGGGATTGCCGATCATGAGCACGCCGCGCGGAATCCTGCCGCCCAGCTTCTGGAACTTGCCTGGATCGCGCAGGAATTCCACCAGTTCCGAAACCTCTTCCTTGGCCTCGTCCACGCCCGCGACATCGGCGAAGGTGATTTTGATCTGATCCTCGCCCACCATGCGCGCACGGCTCTTGCCGAACGAGAGCGCGCCGCGCGGGCCACCACCCTGCATCTGGCGCATGAAAAATATCCACACGCCGATGAGCAGCAGCATGGGGAACCAGGAGATGAAGAGTTGCATCAGCAGACCCTGCTGCTCGGGCGGGCGCGCGTCAATCTGCACGTTGTTTGTGAGCAGGTCGTTGATCAAACCGGGGTCATCGGGGCTATACGTGGTGAAGGTCTCGTTGTTTTGCATGATGCCGCGGATGGTGCGCCCTTCGATGGTCACCTTCTGTACCTTGCCCTCTTTCACGTCGGCGATGAACCGCGAGTACTCCAAGGGCTTGGCGGGCGTCTGACGCGGGCCAAAGTTGTTGAACACCGACATCAAGACGATGGCGATGACCACCCACAGAACCAGATTTTTTGCGATGTCGTTCAAATCCTGATACCTCTTTAAATATTGCTATTAGCTTATCACAAATCAGCCTAAGCTGATTAGACTCTACCGGCCCCGAAAGTTTCGGGCCAGCACATACAATTCCGGGCTGCGCGCGCGCGAGGCCTTGGGTTTGCGCACCTTGACTTCCTTGAAGGATAGACGCAATTCCTTCATGATCGAGGTAAATCCCGCGCCTTGGAACAGCTTGAGCAATAAATCGCCGCCCGGCGCCAGCACCTGCCGCGCGAATTCGAGCGCCAGTTCGGCCAGATACATGCCGCGCGGCTGATCCACGGACTTCATCCCGCTGATATTGGGGGACATGTCCGACATTACAAGGTGTATCGGCGCACCCTTCAAGTCCTGTAGTAATTTGTCCAGCGTCCCGGCCTCGGTAAAGTCGGCCTGCATGAACTCCACGCCCGGCAACGGTTCCATGGGCAGGAGATCGAGCGCAATCACTCGTCCGCGCGGGCCGGCCAATTTGGCCGCCTCCTGCGCCCAGCCGCCCGGCGTGCTGCCCAGGTCCACCACGGTCATGCCCGGCTTCAGAATCCGGTCGCGCGCGTTGATCTCTTGCAGCTTGAAGACGGCGCGCGAGCGGTAGCCCTTTTGCTGGGCTTCTTTTACGTAAGGGTCGGTGAAGTGCTCGCGCAGCCAGCGCTGGCTGCTTTTACTGCGCGCCATAAGTAAGTGACAAGTGGCAAGTGGCAAGTAGCAAGTGGGACGTGACGGCTATGATGAAGCCGGATTTTTCCTACCCAGCCCAAACGCCACCAACGCCAGTCCGGATAGGCTGGTTGCGAGGTACAACAACGCCGAGATGCCGTGTAGCATGCTAAAGCGCGCGGCCTCCGGCGTGCCGGGCGTAAAGCCCTGCGGGCTGGCCATTTTGAGCCCCTGCATCAGGGGTTGCAGCACAAATTCCATGGCCACGATCAGCACCAGCATCGCCACCAGCGCCCAGACCTGCCAGTGACGCCGCCACCCAGCGCCGGTTTGATAAATCACCGAGGCCAGCAGTAGCGCGCCGCAAACCAGGCCGAGGGTGTTCACCGCCGTGAACATCACGCCCGCGATGCCGCCCGCGACAAAACGTTCAAAGATGACGCTGAACAGAACCGGCACGGCGATATAACCTATCGCCCACAGCGCGCCCACCCAGAGGGTGAGCAGGATGCGTTGTCCGACGTTGACCATGTTATGCATAACGCACGGCGGTGATTTCATATTCCTTCACCCCGCCCGGCGTCTGCACCGCCGCGATGTCGCCTTCCTCCTTGCTGATCAGCGCGCGCGCGATGGGCGAGCTGATGGAGATCATGCCCTGCTTGATGTCCGCCTCGTCGTCGCCCACGATCTGGTAGGTCACTTTGTCGCCGGTCTCTTCGCTGATCAGGTCCACGGTCGCGCCGAACACCACCCGGCCGTGCGCGTTGAGCCTGGAAACGTCTATGATTTCGGCGTTGCCGAGCTTGCCTTCAATCTCGGCGATGCGGCCTTCGATGAAGCTCTGCTGCTCCTTGGCGGCGTGATATTCGGCGTTTTCCTTCAGATCGCCGTGCGCGCGCGCCTCGGTGATGGCGGTGATGACGCGCGGACGCGCCACGGTTTTCAATTCATGCAATTCGTCGCGCAGTTTTTGCGCGCCTTTAACCGTGATCGGCACCATGTTGCTCATACGTTCACCAGTTCATTATGTAAATCGTTTAAACGGTACACCTGCATCTGTTGCGTCTCCCGCAACGCGAGGCTCACCGCGTGCGCGCCGGCCAGCGTGGTGGTATAGCACACCTTGTGTTGTAGCGCGGCGCGGCGGATCTCGGCCGAATCCGCTATCGCCTGGCGGCCTTCCACGGTGTTCACGATCAGGCTTACCTCGTCGTTTTTAATCATGTCCACGATGTGCGGACGGCCTTCCATCACCTTGTTCACGCGCGTGTGCGGAATACCGGCCGCGGCCAGCGCCTGCGCCGTGCCGTGCGTGGCGAGCAGGGTAAAGCCCAGCTCGTGCAAGGCGCGCGCCACCCGCGCGGCCTCTTGTTTATCCTGGTCGCGCACGCTGATGAACACGCGTCCCGCGCGCGGCAGGTTTACCCCGGCGGCCAACTGCGCCTTGGCGAACGCCGCGCCGAAACTGTAATCCACGCCCATCACCTCGCCGGTGGATTTCATCTCCGGGCCGAGCAGCGTGTCCACGCCGGGGAACTGGATGAACGGAAACACCGCCTCTTTCACGGAATAATAGCGTGGAATGATTTCCCGCGAAACACCCTGCGCGGCCAGGGTCTGGCCCACCATGCACAGCGCCGCGATCTTGGCCAGCGGACGCCCGGTGGCCTTGGACACAAACGGCACGGTGCGCGAGGCGCGCGGGTTCACTTCCAGCACGTAAATTTTACCGTTCTGGATGGCGAACTGCGCGTTCATCAGCCCCACCACGTTCAAGCGCCGCGCCATCATTTTCACCTGCGCGCGCAATTCGTCCTGTAATTCGGCGGACAGGCTGTAGGGCGGCAACGAGCAGGCCGAATCGCCGGAGTGGATGCCCGCCTCCTCGATGTGCTGCATGATGCCGCCGATCAACACCTGTTGACCATCCGCCAGTGCGTCCACGTCCACCTCGATGGCGTCGTTCAGAAACCGGTCCAGCAGCACCGGTGCATCGTTGGAGACGCGCACCGCGTCGCGCATGTAGCGGCGCAGCTCGTCCTCGTGCCGCACGATCTCCATCGCGCGCCCGCCCAGCACGTACGAAGGCCGCACCACCAGCGGGTAGCCGATCTCCCGCGCCGCGCGCACCGCTTCATCGGCGCTACGCGCGGTGCGGTTGGGCGGTTGCGCGAGGCCGAGCTCGGTAATCATTTTCTGGAAACGTTCGCGGTCCTCCGCGATGTCTATCGAGTCCGGCGTGGTGCCGATGATGGGTGCGCCGTTCTGCTCCAGCGCGCGCGCGAGCTTGAGCGGCGTTTGCCCGCCGTACTGCACAATCACGCCCTTGGGCTGCTCGACGTGGATGATCTCCAGCACGTCCTCCAGGGTGAGCGGCTCGAAATACAAACGATCCGAGGTATCGTAATCGGTGGACACGGTCTCCGGGTTGCAATTGACCATGATGGTCTCGTAACCCGCCGCGCGCAGCGCCTGCGACGCGTGCACGCAGCAGTAATCAAACTCGATCCCTTGCCCGATGCGGTTCGGCCCGCCGCCCAGCACCATGATCTTGTCGCGTTGGCTCGGCGCGGCCTCGCATTCCTCTTCATAGGTGGAATAAAGATACGCGGTGTGCGCCGCGAACTCCGCCGCGCACGAGTCCACGCGCTTGTACACCGGACGCACCTTGAGCTTGTGACGCAGCGCGCGCAGCGCGTCTTCTTTTACGCCCAACAAGGTGGCGAGCCGGTGGTCGGAGAAACCCTTGCGCTTGAGGTAATACAGGCGCGCCTTGTCCAGCGCCTTGATGCCCTGCTCGCGCACTTCGTTCTCGATCTGTACCAGCTCCTCGATCTGCGCCAGGAACCACGGGTCTATGCGGCTTAGTTCGTGTACCTCCCGCACCGACAGCCCCGCGCGCAACGCGTCGGCGAGATACCACAGCCGCTCCGCGCCCGGCACGCGCAATTCGTGGCGGATTTTGGCCAGCGCATCTTCTTCTTTAAGATCAATTTTTTCCGTCAGCCCATCCACGCCGGTTTCCAGTCCGCGCAGCGCCTTTTGCAGCGACTCCTGAAAGGTGCGCCCGATGGCCATCACCTCGCCCACCGATTTCATCTGCGTGGTGAGGCGCGCGTCGGCCTGCGGGAATTTCTCAAAGGTGAAGCGCGGCACCTTGGTCACCACGTAATCTATCGCCGGCTCGAACGAGGCCGGTGTCACCCCGCCGGTAATCTCGTTGCGTAATTCATCCAGCGTGTAACCCACCGCGAGCTTGGCCGCCACCTTGGCGATGGGGAAGCCGGTGGCCTTGGAGGCGAGCGCGGAGGAACGCGACACGCGCGGATTCATTTCGATGACGATGAGCTGTCCGTCCGCGGGGTTCACCGCGAACTGCACGTTGGAGCCGCCGGTGTCCACACCGATCTCGCGCAACACCGAGAGAGAGGCGTTGCGCATGATCTGGTATTCCTTGTCGGTGAGCGTCTGCGCGGGCGCCACCGTGATCGAGTCGCCGGTGTGCACGCCCATCGGGTCGAAGTTTTCTATCGAGCACACGATGATGCAGTTGTCCTTGCGGTCGCGCACCACTTCCATTTCAAATTCTTTCCAGCCCAGCACCGATTCCTCGATGAGCAGCTCGCGCGTGGGCGAGAAGTCGAGGCCGCGTTCGCAAATCTGCTCGAACTCTTCGCGGTTGTACGCGATGCCGCCGCCCATGCCGCCCAGGGTAAAGGATGGCCGGATGATGGCGGGAAAGCCGATCTGCTCCTGCGCAGCGCGCGCCTCGTCCATGTTGTGCGCGATCACCGAGCGCGGCGTGGCGAGCCCGATCTTGCGCATCGCCTGGCGGAACAAATCGCGGTCCTCGGCCTTGGCGATGACCTCTTCGCGCGCGCCTATCATCTCCACGTTGAATTTTTTCAGCACGCCTTCGCGCGCCAGGTCCATCGCACAGTTGAGCGCGGTCTGTCCGCCCATGGTGGGCAGCAGCGCCTCGGGGCGCTCCTTCTCGATAATGCGCGCCACGGTTTCCCAGGTAATGGGCTCGATATAAATGGCGTCCGCCATCTCCGGGTCGGTCATGATGGTGGCCGGGTTGGAGTTGACCAGTATCACGCGATAGCCTTCCTCGCGCAGCGCCTTGCACGCCTGCACCCCTGAATAATCGAACTCGCACGCCTGGCCGATCACGATGGGGCCGGCGCCGATGATTAAAATGCTCTTTATGTCGGTACGTTTTGGCATGACTTCATAAGCTGAATAAATTTATCGAACAAATAATGCACATCATGCGGACCGGGGCAGTCTTCCGGATGGCCCTGGAAGCTGAACGCCGGGCAATCGGTGCGCTCCACGCCCTGCAGCGAACCGTCAAACAGCGAGCGATGCGTGGCGCGCAAGTTTTTCGGCAGCGTCGTCTCGTCCACCGCAAAACCGTGATTCTGGCTGGTAATCAGCACGCGTCCGCCGGAGAGCTCCTGCACCGGATGGTTGGCGCCGTGGTGGCCGAACTTCATCTTGACCGTCCTGGCGCCGCTCGCCAACCCCAGCAGTTGATGGCCCAGACAGATGCCGAATACCGGCACGCGCGCCTGCAAAATCTCGCGTATCGCCGTGATGGCGTAATCACACGGCTCCGGGTCGCCGGGGCCGTTGGAGAGAAATACGCCATCGGGCTTGAGCGCCAGCGCCTCCTGCGCGGGCGTCCTGGCGGGCAGCACCGTGACCCGGCAGCCGCGATCCGCCAGGCGGTTTAAAATGCCGCGCTTGATGCCGTAATCATACGCCGCCACGTGCCAGGGGAGTTCATCCGCCGCGCGGGGCGCGGGCACGCCCTGCTCCAGCGTCCAACTGCCCTGCCGCCACTCATATTGTTTAGATGTGGTGACTTCCTGAGCCAAGTCCATGCCCTTGAGTCCGGGGAAGTCACGCGCCGCCTTGAGCGCTGCGGCCTCATTGATGTTATCGCCCGCCACGATGCAGCCATTCTGCGCACCCTTTTCGCGCAAAATCCTGGTCAACCTGCGCGTGTCTATCCCGGCTATCGCCACCACGCGCTGCTGTTGCAGATACTCCGCCAGGCTTAGCTCGGCGCGCCAGTTGCTGGTGGTCAGGGACAAGTCGCGGATCACCAGGCCCGTGGCCCACACCTTGTTCGCGTTGGCGTCGGCGCGGTTCACCCCCACGTTACCGATGTGCGGAGTGGTGAAGGTGACGATCTGCTTATAATAGGAAGGGTCGGTGAGGATTTCCTGATAGCCGGTGATCGCGGTATTAAATACCACCTCGCCCACGGCCTGCCCCGCCACGCCGACGGACTCGCCCCAAAACAGGCTCCCATCTTGCAGCGCTAACAGGGCAGGCTTGCGCGCACTCATTTCTCACTCCAGATGTGAAAACGGGAAGGCCTGCTGGACAGCCTTCCCGTCTCCGTTGTCACGTCTTGAACTATGCAGTAAATTTTACTTGATGAGGTGTGCAGTGTCCATTACATCGCACTGCGTAACGCGCTCGCCCGCACCCTGAATCTGAAAAATTTCTCTACTCGCAGTGTATGTTTATAACGTTAATAACGGGCCAGTCTTATCATTAATAAATATAACTAAATCAAATATATACAATAATATATTAATTAATTACTTTAATACTCCGCGTGGCTGGGGTCAAGGCGGCGGCTGAGCAGAGCGGCCCGCCGCCGCGCGCATGCGTGGTGTTCGGGCGAGCTACTCGTCGCCAAGACCGGCCCTTTTCCGTCATTGGCCCAAAGCTCACCGTGCCCGGCCCTCGCGGCTGCAGGTCAGGAGATGCACTAAGGCGCGCTTAAATAATGCAGGCTAAACAGTTGCTGCTCGTCTACCCAAGCCTGATCGGCCTTGAACCCGGCCGCTTCGGCCATGCTCCGAAATTCTTCCAGGGTATATTTATATGAATTTTCCGTGTGGATGCTCTCACCTTCGCTGAAGTAAATCGGCACATCATTCACGCTTGCGGTTTGTTGTTTCAAACTCACCAGATGCATCTCGATACGGCCGTGTTCTTTATTGTAAAACGCATGATGGCGGAAATCGGCCAGGCAAAAGTCAGCGTCAAGTTCGTTGTTGATACGCGTTAGCATATTCAAATTAAATTCGGCGGTGATACCGCGCGAGTCATTGTAGGCAGCGTGCAAGATTGTGATATCTTTCTTCAGGTCAACGCCGACCAGCATGCCGCCACCGGGCCCGACCAGTTTCAAGGCATTTTTGAGCAGGCGTATGGCCTCCATCGGCTTGCAATTACCTATCGTCGAGCCGGGGAAGAAGATCGCCTTTTTTGTGTTCTGGAATTTACCGCCTTGGGGCAGCGCCGTTAGCCGCATGTAGTCGGCACAGATGGCAACCACCTCCAAATTCTCATGCGACGCGGCAATACGGCTGGAGGAAGGCAGCAAATACTCCTTGCAGATATCGATCGGCATATACGCAAGCGGGGTTTGCAGCGCCTCTAGCAAGATCGAGGTCTTGCGGCTACTGCCGCTGCCGTATTCTACCAGGAGACAGTTCTGTCCCAAGGCAGCGGCGATCTCGGCGCGGTGCTTTTCCAGCAGGCCGATTTCCGTGCGCGTGAGATAGTATTCTTCCAACCCGCTGATCTGATCGAATAAGGCAGAGCCACGCTCATCATAGAAGTATTTGGCAGAAATTTCTTTTTGAGTTTCGCCGAGACCTGCCAGCACCTCCTGCAAAAAATCATCGCGCTCGGGATGGAAGTCATGGAAGGCAATCGCCGCGTTGGTCTGGATTTTCATGCGTCTTCCGTCAAACGTAAGCCGGAGAACTGCCAGCGTGTCTCGGGCGGGAAAAAGTTTCGGTAGCTGGCGCGCAAATGACTCGCTGAAGTAACGCAGGAACCCCCACGCAAGGTCATCTGGTTGCACATGAACTTGCCGTTATATTCACCTAGCGAACCCGCACCAGGCTGATAACCGGGATAAGGCGTATAGGGGCTTTGCGTCCATTCCCAAACATCGCCGAACATCTGTGCGGGCAAACAGGCATCAGCGGTTATCGCTGTGGGGTGCAAAATACCCGACTCGAGCAAATTCCCCGCTACAGGAATCTGCGTTGCCGCATTCTCCCACTCGGCCTCTGTAGGCAATCGCTTCCCGGCCCAGCGTGCATAGGCATCAGCCTCGTAATAACTGATGTGGCTGACCGGCTCTGCTGTAACGAGTTCGCGCATTCCGGACAACGTCATCAGTGACCAGCGTCCGTCATGGCGTTCCCAATAAAGCGGCGTCTGCCAGTGCTGCGTTTGCACGGCCTGCCATCCGGCAGACAACCAATATTCCGCCTTACCATACCCGCCAGCCTCGATAAATTCCAAATACTCACCGTTGGTAACGAGGCGCGCGGCGAGGCGGTAATTTTCCAGATAAACACGATGGCGCGGCATTTCGTTATCGAATGCGAATTCGTCACTGTTATGGCCGATTTGACGGATGCCGCCGTGATAACCCAGCCATTGAAACGGGACGATGGGCTCTGCATTTGCGACATCCGCTGAGCGATAAGCAGGACGCAGCGGATTCATGGCGAAGATGTGCTTAATGTCGGTCAGCAATAATTCCTGGTGCTGCTGCTCGTGATGAAAGCCCAGGGTTATCAATGGCGCGATGACATGCCATTGCCCGGCATCAACGCTAGCGACCAATTCCCCCATGAAGCGGTTTACATGACTGCGGTAATCGTACACCTCTTCCACCGTCGGCCGCGACAACAGGCCGCGATGCGTGCGCGGGTGGAAGCTGCCCACCGTTTCATAATACGAATTGAACAAGTAGCCGAACTCGGGATGGAAGGGTTGGTAAGCGGGAAGGTGAGGTACTAACAGAAAGTTTTCAAAAAACCAGCTGGTATGCGCCAGGTGCCATTTGGGCGGGCTGACATCGGGCATGGTCTGGATAACATAATCTTCGATGGCGAGCGGCTGGCACAGCGACTCGGTCAGTCCGCGCACTTCAAGGTAGCGATTCCACACGTGCTCTCTGCGCAGGCATGGCGGCGTCAGGCTTGATAATGGTGTAGCTGTTGCTGTCACGAGGCCTCCATTTTGGACAAAACCCAGCAACTCCCTGCCGTCCATCAATGTGTCAATCTACGCTTGGGTTTGAGGTAAGCGCCCGAACAAATGGGGGTACCTCAGACTCGACTTAACGAGGAAGAACGCCATTTAATCGAGTCTGACCCCTTTTGTTGCCTTTAATGAATTACTTTACTAACAAACGTCGAAATCATTCGCAAGAAATAAAGTGATCTATTTAATGCCGAGTACATCCTGCATATCAAACAATCCATTTTTCTGCTGCATCAGCCAGCTTGCCGCGCGCAACGCGCCGCGCGCGAAGTTCATGCGGCTGGTGGCGCGGTGGGTGATTTCGAGGCGTTCGCCTTGGCCGGCGAACAGCACCGTGTGATCGCCCACGATGTCTCCGGCGCGAATGGTGGAAAAGCCGATGCTGCCGGGTTTGCGCGCCTGCCCGCTCGCGGAGCCGCGATCATACACGGCGATGTCCTGCAAATCCTGCTTGAGCGCGGCGGCGATCACCTCCCCCATGCGTAGCGCGGTGCCGGAGGGGGCGTCGAGCTTGTGTTTGTGATGCGCCTCGATGATTTCGATGTCCACGTCGCCGTCCAGCACGCGCGCGGCGGTATCGAGCAGCTTAAGACAGAGATTGACCCCGACGCTCATGTTGGGGGAAAACACGATGGCGCACTCCTTGGCGGCCTCCGCGATCCTGGCGCGCTGTTCAGGGGTAAAGCCCGTGGTGCCGATCACCATGCGCTTGCCTTTGCCACGGCAAAGATCGAGGTGAGCGAGCGTGACCTCCGGCAGGGTGAAGTCTATGAGCACATCGAAATCTTCCGCGCCGGTAAGCTTGCCGCTGATCGGCACGCCCAGCGTCCACACGCCCGCGCATTCACCGGCATCCTTGCCGAGCAAGGCGCCGTCGGGGCGGTCTATCGCGGCGGTGAGTTTGACGGCGGGCGTCTGGCTGCACGCTTCGACGAGGGTGCGCCCCATGCGCCCGGCGGCCCCGGCAATGGCAAGCTTAATCATGGCATCCAATGTACTTAAAACGGCTCATTGACGCAAATCCTCGAAGAATTTCTTGATGCCATCCATCCAGGAGCTGGCGCGCGGGCTGTGCTTTCTGCCGCCTTCGCGCAGCGACTGCTCCAGCTCGGTGAGTAGCGCCTTTTGCCGCGCACTGAGACTGACCGGCGTTTCCACCGTGACGCGGCACAACAGATCGCCCACCTCGCCGCCGCGCACCGGGCGCACGCCCTTGCCGCGCAGACGGAACAGTTTATTGGATTGGGTCTCCGGCGGGATTTTCAGCTTCACGCGCCCGCCCAGCGTCGGCACTTCAATCTCGCCGCCCAGCGCCGCCGTGGTCAGCGAGATCGGCACCTCGCACAGCAGATCGCTGCCGTCGCGGGTAAAAATAGAATGCGCGCGCACGTTGATATGCACGTACAAGTCGCCCGGCGGCCCGCCCTTGAAACCCACCTCGCCTTCGCCGCTGAGACGAATGCGGTCGCCGTTGTCCACGCCAAGGGGAATTTTGACCGACAGGGTCTTCGGTTCCTGGATACGCCCCATGCCGCGACAAGTCGGGCACGGGTCACTGATGAGTTCGCCGCTGCCGCGGCAGCGCGGACAGGTCTGTTGCAGCGAGAAAAAGCCCTGCTGCATGCGCACCTGGCCCTGGCCGGAACAGGTCGGACAGGTTACCGGTTTGGTGCCGGGTTTCGCGCCGCTGCCGCCGCAGGCGCGGCACGCGGTTTGCGCGGGGACGCGGATGTTGACGGTGGTGCCGTGCACCGCATCTTCCAGGCTGACGTCCAGGTTGTAACGCAGGTCGGCGCCCGCATGCACCGCGCCCGCTCCGGTGCGCCCGCCGCCGAAGATATCGCCGAACACGTCATTGAAAATGTCGGTGAAACCGGCCCCGCGTCCATGCGCCGCACCCGCCCCGGCCGCAGCGGCACTCACACCCGCGTGGCCGAACTGGTCGTAGGCGCTGCGCTTGCGCGCGTCGCTCAAGACTTCGTAGGCCTCCTTGGCCTCCTTGAATTTTTCCTCGGCCGATTTGTCGTCAAGGTTGCGGTCGGGATGGAGTTTCATGGCCAAACGGCGATAGGCCTTTTTGATTTCCTCATCGCTGGCGTTGCGCGCCACGCCAAGCGTTTCGTAGTATTCGCGTTTTGCCATGGTGCTATTTTAGTTAAAAAATTCCGGCCCGGAAACGAAAACGCAGAGCACACTGCTCTGCGTTTGTACTGCCCTACATTTTAACATCAAATACGAACCGCTTACTTCTTGTTGTTGTCCTTCACCTCTTCAAATTCCGCGTCCACCACGTCGCCCTCCGCGCTCTTTTTTTCCGTCTCCGGCTGGGTGGCGGATGCGCCCGCGGCGGGCTGCTGCGCGTACAGGCGTTCGGCCATCTTGCCCGAAGCCTCGGCCAGCAGCTTGGTCTTGGTTTCGATCACCGCGGGATTGTTGCCCTTCACCGCCTCTTTCAAGTCGCTGATCGCGGCCTCGATAGCGGCGCGCTCACTGCCCTCCAGCTTGTCGCCCAGCTCGGTCACGGACTTGGTGGTGGCGTGAATCAGGTTGTCCGCCTGATTGCGCGCGGTCACCAGGATATGAAACTTCTTGTCTTCCTCGGCGTGCGCTTCGGCGTCCTTCACCATGCGCTTGATCTCGTCTTCGGACAAACCGCTGGAGGCCTTGATGACGATGGACTGCTGTTTACCGGTCGCCTTGTCCTTGGCCGACACGTTCAGAATACCGTTGGCGTCTATGTCGAACATCACCTCGACCTGCGGCATGCCGCGCGGCGCGGGCGGGATATCCGCCAGATCAAAACGCCCCAGCGACTTGTTGGCCGCAGCCTGCTCGCGCTCGCCCTGCAATACGTGCACCGTGACCGCGGCCTGATTGTCGTCTGCGGTGGAAAACACCTGCGTGGCCTTGGTCGGGATGGTGGTGTTCTTCTCGATCAGCTTGGTCATCACGCCACCCAGCGTCTCGATGCCGAGCGACAGCGGCGTCACATCCAGCAGCAGCACGTCCTTCACCTCGCCGCCCAGCACGCCGCCCTGAATCGCGGCGCCCACCGCAACCGCCTCGTCCGGGTTTACGTCCTTGCGCGGCTCCTTGCCGAACAGATTCTTCACCGCCTCCTGCACCTTGGGCATGCGCGTCTGGCCGCCCACCAAAATTACGTCGCTGATCTGGTCCGCGCTTAAACCGGCGTCTTTCAACGCGATTTTGCACGGCTCGATGGTGCGCGCAATGAGATCCTCGACCAGGGACTCCAGCTTAGCGCGCGTGACCTTGACGTTAAGATGCTTGGGGCCGCTCGCGTCGGCGGTGACGTAGGGCAGATTCACATCGGTCTGCTCGCGCGAGGAGAGTTCGATCTTGGCCTTTTCCGCCGCGTCCTTCAGGCGCTGCAAGGCGAGCGGGTCTTTCTTGAGATCAATGCCGCTGTCCTTTTTGAATTCCTCGACCAGGTAATCAATCAGGCGATGATCGAAGTCTTCACCGCCGAGGAAGGTGTCGCCGTTGGTGGAGAGCACTTCGAATTGGTGCTCGCCATCCACCTCGGCGATCTCGATGATGGAAATGTCGAACGTGCCGCCGCCGAGATCATATACCGCGATCTTGGCGTCGCCGCGCTTCTTGTCCATGCCGTAGGCCAGCGCCGCGGCGGTGGGCTCGTTGATGATGCGTTTGACTTCGAGGCCCGCGATCTTGCCCGCGGCCTTGGTCGCCTGGCGCTGCGAGTCGTCGAAATAGGCGGGCACGGTGATCACCGCTTCCGTCACCGGCTCGCCCAGATAGTCCTCGGCGGTCTTTTTCATTTTCATCAGCACGCGCGCGGAGACTTCGGGCGGGGCCATCTTCTTGCCCTGCACCTCCACCCAGGCATCGCCGTTGTCGGCGGGCACGATGCCGTACGGCACCAGCTTGATGTCCTTCTGCACCACGGCGTCGGTGAAGCGGCGGCCGATGAGGCGCTTCACGGCATAGAGAGTGTTCTTGGGGTTGGTCACGGCCTGGCGCTTGGCGGACTGACCCACCAGCACCTCGCCGTCGTTGGTAAAGGCGACGACGGAGGGCGTGGTGCGGTCGCCCTCGCTGTTTTCAATCACGCGCGGCTTGCCCCCCTCCATCACCGCGACGCAGGAATTCGTGGTGCCCAAATCTATGCCGATAATCCTGCCCATGTTGGTGTCTCCTTGATAAATAACGGCATGTGCGACTTTTGCGCACCCTGCCGGGATAGGGGGTATATGAGGTTGGCCCAGCGTGGTTTCAAGCCCCGGCGGGCGCCTTGGCTACAATCACCAACGCCGGACGGATCAGCCGGTCGTGCAACAGATAACCCTTTTGACACACGGTGAGCACGGTGTCCGGCGCGGCGTCATCAGACTCCAGCGCCGACATCGCCTGATGCAGCTTGGGATCGAACTTTTGCCCCACCGGGTCGAGCGTCTTGACGTTGAATTTTTCCAATACGTTGCCGAGCAGCTTGTGCGTGAGCGTCATGCCCTCCAGCAGCTTATCCGCCGCGCCTTGCTCCGCCGCCGCGCTCAAGCCCGACTCCAGACTGTCCTGCACCGGCAACAGTTCACCGATAATGCGCTCCAGACCGTATTTGTGCGCGCTCTCGATGTCGCGCTCGGCGCGTTTTCTAAAATTCTCCAGCTCGGCGCGCGCGCGCAACACCTGGTCCCAGTGCACGTCCGCCTTGGCGCGTGCGTCTTCGAGCAACAGGTGAACGTCTTGTGCGGACTCGGGCGGGGGAACCGGCTGTTCGTCGTTGGATGTTGCGTTGGTCATGGGTCGCTCTAAAAATAAAATTCAGGAACAGTAGACATGCGGGCGCTTCAGCGCTGGGTCAAGGCCGCGCCGAGCAGTTTGGCGGTGATATCCACCAGCGGTATCATGCGCTCATAACCCATGCGCGTCGGCCCCACCACGCCCAGCACGCCCGCCACCTGGCCGCGCGCCTCGTAGGGGGCGGTAATCAGGCTGTAATCCTCCAGCGCGTCATAGCCCGACTCCGCGCCGATGAAGATTTGCACCCCCTTGGCGTGCAGACATTGATTGAGCAGGTGCAAGATGTCGCGCTTCTCATTGAACACCTCGAACAACTGGCGCAGCTTTTCCACGCTGTCGGTTTCCGCGCGCGACAGCAGGTGCGCCTGCCCCTTGACCACGTAATCCGGCGTGGGCTCCGGCATGGCGAACGCCTTGTCCGCCATCTCGATGGCCAGGCGCATCATGTCATTCATGCGCTCGCGCGTCTCCTGCATCTCCTTGAGCAAGGTCTCGCGCACCTTGTGCAAATCCTGTCCCGCGCACAGGCTGTTCAGATAATTCGCCGCCTGTTGCAGCTCGGACGGGCTATATTGGCGCGCGGTGTGGACGATGCGATTCTGCACCTCGCGTTCGTTGGTGACGAGTATCACCAGCACGCGGTTTTCCGACAGCGGCAAAAATTCCACCTGGCGCAGCACCGGCTGGAAACGGCGCGGCAGCAGCACCAGGCTCGCCAGCTTGCTCACCTCGGACAGCACGTTGGAGGCGGTTTCCATGAGATCGCCGATAGCCTTGTCCGGGTCGAGCTCGCTGCGCAGGCGCTGCACCTCGCCGCTGGCCAGCGGTTGCATGGTAAGCAGGCTGTCCACGAAAAAACGGTAGCCCTGCGTGGTGGGGATGCGCCCGGCCGAGGTATGCGGCGCGCAGATGAGGCCCATATCCTCCAGATCGGCCATCACGTTGCGGACGGTCGCCGGGCTCAGATCAAAGCCCATATCGCGCGCCAGCGCGCGCGAACTCACCGGCTGACCCTCGCTGATATAACGCTCCACCAGCACGCGCAACAGATGCCGCGCACGGTCGCTGATGATGGCCGGATTACTCATCATAACACCCTGACTTTACTGATAAATTCAGTGTCATTTTAGCACTCTCAGGAGGCGAGCGCCAGACCAACAGCAGGTGACCGATGGACAGACCACGGTTTTCCATCACTCCTGAAACAGTTTACTTGATTGCGGTTCCAGTATCTTGCGTGGTCTCCCTGATTTTCCGGGCGCCACACGCTAATGAAGCTCTACAAAGACACGCCCAATCTCCTCGGCGCCACATTGCCCACCTCATCGCCACTACCCTGCTAAGCTATAGCCATTATGCGGGTGGATGACAATGAAAATACGCAAACCGCGCCCTATGCCGGGCTCACGCCGGACTGTGCGCTGGATGCGCTGGAAAGCGTCGGGTTGCGTAGCGACGGGCGTCTGCTTGCCCTGAACAGCTATGAAAATCGCGTCTATCAAATCGGCATGGAGCACGGAGCGCCGTGTGTGGCCAAGTTTTACCGCCCTGGGCGCTGGTCTGACGCCGCCATCCTTGAAGAACATGCCTTTGTGCAGGAACTTGCCGAGAGTGAAATCCCGGTCGTAGCGCCACTACCCCTCGCCGGCGGACAAACGCTACACACCTTCGGGGCGTTTCGTTTCGCCGTTTATCCGCGCCAAAGCGGCCGCGCGCCTGAATTGCAGGATCGCAACACCCTGGAATGGATGGGACGCTTCATCGGGCGCATACACGCGGTCGGCGCGTTGCAACCGTTCGTCGCACGCCCTGCGCTGGACATCGCCAGCTTCGGCGCCGAGCCGCGCGATTACCTGCTCGCGCACGACTTCATCCCGGCGGAGCTGCGCGCTGCGTGGGAAAGCGTGGTGACGCAGGCGCTGCACGGCGTGCAACGCTGCTACGGGCGCGCCGGTAACGTGCGCAGCGTGCGCCTGCACGGCGACTGTCATCTCGGCAACGTGCTGTGGGCCGATGACGGCCCGCATTTCGTGGACTTTGACGACAGCCGCATGGGGCCCGCGATGCAGGACTTATGGATGCTGCTCTCCGGCGAAGCGCCCGACATGGCGGGTCAACTGGCTGACATACTCAGCGGCTATGAGGACTTTTGCGAGTTCGATACGCGCGAACTCAACCTCATCGAGGCGTTACGCACCCTGCGCCTGATTCACTACTCGGCCTGGCTGGCGCGGCGCTGGGGCGACCCCGCCTTCCCCGCCGCGTTCCCCTGGTTCAACACCCAGCGCTACTGGCAGGATCGCATCCTTGAACTGCGCGAGCAGGTTGCGCTTATGGACGAGCCACTGCTCGCGCCTGCGTGACAAAGGGAGATCAATGCTCCAGTGCTTGAAGCGACTACTGGATGGGGGTTGATATGACCGAATTGATCCCCTTCAGAAGGTGAGTTATGTCCAGCGCCGAGACCCTCGCCCAGACTTCTATAGCCCCATCCCTTGCGCGCGATCACCGGACGCTACTCATCGCGTTGATGATTCTTGCCGGTCTGTGAGGTTTAAGGCAATATCTAACTCATCAAGATACCTATTACATAGGCACGCAGGCCTTCGCGGAAGATTCCGTCCGTAGCTGCACAAAATAACCCACTCCTTAAGGAGTGTTTATGGAAAAGATTGTGCATGCGCATCTCGAGAAACTGCCGGACGGCGTGTATCTCGCCACCTCGGAAGAAATCCAGGGACTGATTGCTCAAGGGCGCACGATCCAGGAAACCCTCGATATCGCGCGCGATGTGGCGAAGAAGCTGATCGAGGCGCGCCAAGAACGCGAAGAGACATCGCCACTTTCTCCCGCGGGCGATGCCTTGGATTATCCGCTGATCGTTAACGCCTGATGGGGCGACTCGCGGGGTTCAAATACCGGGAGATCGTCAAGCGCTTAAAGCGGCATGGATTTACCTTCGACCGGCAGGCGGCCGGCAGTCAGTCATGAGATAGGGTACCACCCGCAAACACGCCGCTACACCACCCTTCCCAATCACCCTGGGGGATATGCCGGAGGGCACGCTGCGGGCGATTCTGCGGCAGGCTGGAATTGAGCCGGAGGAGTTTTTGAGGGGGAAGTGAAGATGGTGGCGCTATCACTACTGTCCGGTTAATACGCGAATAGATTCAGTTGATTACTGCGGGTGGCATTGTCAGAAATGTAGTCACTGCCCGCAAAGGCTTGCTGGATGGGCATCTTCTCGAACAAGGTGAGCGAGAAAATCTGCAGAAAAGTGTAAAGCGATGCCTCCAGATTGAGGCGTTTTTTCCAGATAGCCCGATCCATGACGTAGATCGCTCCGGCCTCCAGTACCAGCACATCGAGCACATTCATTTAACCGGACAGCAGTGATAAATTGAGAGGATTTATGCTATCACTACCAGTGCGTCAATCTTCGCCGCGCAGATGAAGTCGTTTTCAGTGAGCCCTTTGACGGCGTGCGTGGTATAGCGCACGCGGCATTTGTTGTAACTCACCTCTAAATCGGGGTGGTGGTCTTCCTGGTGCGCGATCCAGGCTAAGGCATTAACAAAGGCCATGGTTTTATAATAGTTTTTGAACTCGAAGATACGGCTGATTTCCGTGCCGCCGTCATTTAATGTCCAGCCGCTGGTTTGTTTGAGCAATTCTTGGGCCTGTTCCGCGTTGAGCGGTGGGGTGCCGCCTTCGCAGACCTTGCAGTGTTTGGTCGTTAAACCGCTCATGGTATCACCTCACTTAAAATTGTAGTTGAGTAGCGTGCGCTGCGCGCACGACAAGTAGCGAATAAAAATCGTGCGCGCAGCGCACGCTACAATACTGCCCTCACCCCAGCCCTCTCCCTGCAAGGGAGAGGGTAGTAAGTTATTTGAATTTATAGAACGCTTCATTGAGATAGGCGATCACGTCCTCGATTTGCTCGTCCTGCCACTTCAGGCGCGCATTCGTTTCGCAAAAGCGCACGCGCTTTTCCAGCGCATTCAGCGAAGGGATGATGCTGTTGGGCCGCGTGTGGACGGAGGTGTCGTGGCAACCCGTGCAGTTGGCTTGATAGAGCGCTTCGCCGCGCTTGGCGTCGGCGGCTTGGGTCATGCCGCTGCACAGCATTAACGTGGCGCTTATCATAAGTAAATGCGTTGAATGTTTCATGGCTGATCTCCGTAATTCATACTGTGACTTTAGATAACAGATGGCTCACCCTGACCAGCGCGGGCGGGTGCGAGTCGTGGAACGCGGAATACACGGGGTCGGGGGTGAGCGTGTTGGCGTTTTCCTTGTAGAGCTTGACCAGCGCCTCGGCCAGGGCGCGCGCATCGCTCTGCTCGGCGGCGAAGTCGTCCGCCTCGAATTCATCCTTGCGTGAGAGCCAGGCGAACACCGGTTGCAGGAACAGGCTGAACACGGGCACGACCAGCAGGAACAGCACCAGCGCGGCGTAAAGGGAGGGTTGCTGCACGCCCAGGCCGGTGTAAAACCAGTGTTGGGCGATCAGCCAGCCGAGCAGCGCCAGGCCGAGCAGGCTGAAGACCAGGCCCTGGAACATGCGTTTTTGCACGTGCTTGCGCTTGAAGTGCCCCAACTCATGCGCCAGCACGGCCTCGATCTCGGCGGGTTGCAGGTGGGTCATCAAGGTGTCGAAAAACACGATGCGTTTGTTGCGGCCGAGGCCGGTGAAATAGGCGTTGCCGTGTCCGCTGCGGCGCGAGCCGTCCATGACGAAGATGCCGTTGCTGGTGAAGCCGCACTTTTGCAACAGGGTCTGGATGCGCTGACGCAAGGCCTCGTCCGTCAAGGGATTGAATTTGTTGAATAGCGGCGCGATGAAGGCGGGATAGGCCCACATCATGAGTAGGCCGAAACCCGACCATACCAGCCAGACATACAGCCACCATAAATCGCCCGAGGTTTGCATCAGCCACAGCACCAGCGCGGATAACGGCACACCCAGGGCGAGCAATAACAGTGTTTGTTTGAGCAGATCGGTGATAAACAGGCGCGGCGTGGTGCGGTTGAAGCCGAAGCGCTGTTCGATGACAAAGGTGCGATACAGGGAGAACGGCAAGTCCAACAGCGCCATGATGGCCACGATACTGATGATAAAGGCGATGCCGGTCGCCAACGGCCCCCATGCGAGCGCGCGCCACAACTGGTCCAGCCAGTTGAGCCCGCCGCCCAGCGTCCACAGGCTCAGCCACAATACCCCCGCTATCAGTTCGATCTCCCCCAGACGCAGCTTGGCCGCGGTGTAGTCGGCGGCCTTGTGGTGGGTTTGCAGGGGAATCTGCGCGCGGAAGGCCTCCGGCACCTCGGCGCGGTGCGCCAGCACGTGGGCCTGCTGGCGGCGCATGAGCCAGAGCTGTAAAAGCAGCCCGGCCATCAAGGCCGCGATGAAAATCCAGGAAAAGTTGTTCATAGGCACACCGGAGTTCGACGCGCTCAGCATAGCCTCTGGTACAATGCCTCGCAAGCAGTTTTATAACAAAGGAACCCCATGGCGCAAAATTCCAATAATTTGATCTGGATAGACCTGGAAATGACTGGGCTCAATACCGACACCGACCGCATCATCGAAATCGCCACCATCGTCACCGACAGCGGACTGAATATCATCGAGGAAGGGCCGGTGTTCGCCATCCATCAAAGCGAGGAGATGCTGGCCGGTATGGATGACTGGAATACGCAGCAGCATAACCAGTCCGGATTGGTGGAGCGCGTGCGCGCCAGCCTGGTTAACGAAATAGAGGCCGAGCAACGAACCTTGGAATTCCTGCAAAAGCACGTGCTGCGCAACAAATCGCCCATGTGCGGCAACAGCATCTGCCAAGACCGGCGCTTTTTATACCGCGCCATGCCGGATCTGGAAAAACACTTCCACTACCGCAATCTGGACGTGAGCACCGTGAAGGAACTGGCGCGGCGCTGGGTGCCCGCGCTCGCCGACGGCTTCGTGAAAATCCCCGCGCACCTTGCCTTGGAAGACGTGCGCGATGCGATCCGCGAACTTAAATATTACCGCGACACGTTCTTCAAGCTCCCCGGCATGCCGCAATAAGGAACCTCTGATTTATTCAGGGGCGCCGTATGACGCCTGATGGGTCTTCACATCGCCGCGCTGCTGGCGCGCGTAACCCTCGTGTGGCGCCCCGCTGCGTTGAAGGCGTCACGTAGCGCAACATAGACATCCTCATCCGGCTGGCGATTCACCGCGATCTCTCCGCCCGGCACGGTGATATCAAGGCGCACGTTATAAAGTTTTCCCTGATGATGATGTTTCTGGGGAACCTCCACCACCACCCGGCAGCCCATGATGCGGTCATAAAACGATTCCAGCTTTTTCGCCTTTTGCCGGATACGCTCCTCCACGGCCGGTGAAGGAGGCATGTCACGAAAGGTAATTTGCAGCGGGGTCTGCATGGCATCGCTCCTTGTTTTCTTACGGCTTTCATTCTAAGGCAGCAAGAATTGTCAATCTTTGATCTAGCGCAAGGTTTGATTTCCCGCGTCCCTTAAAATTCAGACTGCGTGCTGGATGGGGCCGGTGTTGAATCTGGACTTGTGCAATGCCGGGCATGGTATACAATAAACCGGCACGCTCAGAGACAAGTTTTTTCATGCATTGATGCCTTGAAATGTCATAAACATTGAGGTCACCATGAAGAAGGACAAAGCGACGGCGCTGAATATTTCCGGCGTAACCCACGGCATCCCCACTCATCGTACCACCCCCAACCACTCCTCTAACGCCTTGGAGCGATGGGTGGCACGCACACTGCTGACGGCTGTCGGCAACCCGCCGTTCCGACTGGTGTTGTGGGACGGCAAAGAAATCGCGAACTCCTCCTCCGCCCCGCCTGTCGCGCGCGTGATCATTCACCAGCGCACGGCGCTGCATAAGCTGCTCATCAATCCCGACTTGCATTTTGGAGACCTTTACAGCACGGGTAGCGTGGAGGTGGAGGGAGACTTGCCTGAATTTCTGAAAGCCCTGTATCGCTCGATCTCGTCGAAATTCGCCCTACTGAAAAAAATCCAGACGCAATTGTTCAATCGCCCGCGCTCCAACACGCTGTCCAGCTCGTCCACCAACATTCATCACCATTACGATCTGAGCAATGAATTTTATGAACTGTGGCTGGACCAGGAAATGCAGTACACCTGCGCCTACTTCCCCTCTCCCGCCATAACGCTGGAGCAGGCGCAATTCGCCAAGATGGATCACGTATGCCGCAAGCTGCGCCTGCAACCCGGCGAACGCGTGGTCGAGGCCGGCTGCGGCTGGGGCGGGCTGGCGCGCCACATGGCGCGCCACTACGGGGTGACGGTGCGCTCCTATAATATTTCCAAGGAACAAGTCCGTTATGCGCGCGAGCGCGCCAAGGCCGAGGGCCTGAGCGGAATCGAGTATATCGAGGACGATTACCGCAACATCTCCGGCAAGTACGATGCCTTCGTGTCGGTGGGCATGCTGGAGCACGTCGGCATGGATCATTATCATGGGCTGGGAGACGTTATTCACCGCTCACTCACGGAACACGGGCGCGGTCTGATTCACTCCATCGGGCGCAACCAGCCAGGACTGATAAATGCGTGGATCGAAAAACGCATCTTCCCCGGCGCCTATCCGCCCACCCTCGCGGAAATGATGGACATCTTCGAGCCACATGACTTTTCCGTGCTCGACGTGGAAAATCTGCGCTTGCATTACGCCAAGACGCTGGAGCACTGGCTGATGCGCTTCGATCAGCATGCCGGGACGGTGGAAAATATGTTCGACGAAAGGTTTGTGCGTGCCTGGCGGCTCTATCTCGCGGGCTCGATCGCCTCGTTCAGCACCGGCTTTTTGCAATTATTCCAGGTGGTGTTCACGCGCGGGGCCAACAATCAAATCCCCTGGTCGCGCGCGCATCTTTATGAAGCAAACTCGCGTGACCAGCCCGCCAAGGCCGCCTGAGTAACGCACCTTAAATGCAACACCATGATGCAGTCATCGTAGGCGGCGGGCCGGGCGGCTCCACCGCAGCGTGGAAGCTTAAACGCGCGGGCCTCGACGTAGTGGTGCTGGATAAAAAAACCTTTCCGCGCGACAAGGTGTGCGCGGGCTGGATCACGCCCAAGGTTGTGGATGCGCTGGAGCTTGATCTGGATGAATACCGCGCGGGCCGCGTGCTGCAATCCTTCACCGGCTTTCGCACCGGTTGCCTGGGGCAGGACGGGATTGAAACGGCCTATGGCGAGCCGATGAGCTACGGCATACGCCGCTGTGAATTCGATCACTATTTGTTACAACGCTCAGGCGCGCGGCTCAAGCTCGGCGAACCCTTGCAATCGCTGCGCCGTGAAAACGGCGAATGGGTCATCAATGAATCGCTGCGCGCGCCGCTGCTGATCGGCGCGGGCGGGCACTTCTGCCCGGTGGCGCGCCACTTGGGCGCCAAACTGGGCGGTGCTGAATCGGTGGTCGCCGCGCAGGAAATCGAGTTCGCCATGAGCGAACATCAGAGGCGGGAATGCCGCGTGGCGGAGCAAACGCCGGAGTTGTTTTTCTGCGCCGACCTTAAAGGCTACGGCTGGGCGGTGCGTAAAGGCAACTATCTCAATATCGGCCTGGGGCGCGAGGACAATCACAAACTTTCCGCGCACGTGGAGGCGTTCTGCGCGCTCCTTAAGCAACAAGGCAAGATTCCGCGGGACATCCCGGATCATTTCAACGGCCACGCCTATCTGCTGTACGCGCACACGCCCAGAAAAATCGTGGACGACGGCATGCTGCTGATCGGCGACGCCGCCGGGCTGGCCTACCCACAGAGCGGCGAAGGCATACTGCCCGCGATTGAGTCCGCCCTGCTCGCCGCCGATGCGATAATGGCCGCAAAGGGCGATTATTCGCGCGCCGGACTTCTGCCCTATGAGGGCAAACTTATTGCCCGCTTCGGCCGGCGCATCGGCAGCCGCAGGCCCTACGCCGTGATCGAGAAACTGAAGCGGATCGCCGGCAGAAAATTGCTCGCCACGCGCTGGTTTTCACGTCGCGTGGTGATTGAGCGCTGGTTCCTGCATTCCGATCTGCCCCCTTTGCAGGTCAGCCAGTTCCTCACGCGATAGCCAGCAGCGCCGTGTCCTGTTGCAGATCGGCTTTATTATTGCGCGCGCGCAGCAAGGTCCAGTAATCGAAAAGATTCACCGGCGTCTGCTCGATAACCTCCAGCCCGGTGTCATCCAGAAAATCTTCCAGGGAAAAATCCGGGTGAAATCCCAAAAGCCGGGACAGCGGCGCGATAAGGCGCTCCACACCGCCGATCACGGGATTGGCGTGCCGGAAGTGATTCACGATGTACAACTCGCCGTCCGGCTTGCACACCCGGCGCATCTCATCCACCAGGCGCGCGGGATACGGCACCACGGAGGCCACATACATCGCCACCACCTTATCGAAGCTGTCGTCGGCAAAACGCATCTGTTCCGCGTTCATCTTGTGCAGCGCCGCAACGTGATGCAAGCCGTCGTTTTTGGCGCGCGTCCTGGCGCGCGCCAGCATCTCGTCCGATACGTCTATGCCTGTGATTTGCACCTCGCGCGGGTAAAGCGGCAGGGACAATCCGGTGCCGACACCCACTTCCAGAATGCGCTGCCCCGGCCGGCAGTTCATCTGCTCGATGACCGCGCGCCTGCCCGGCTCAAACAACGCGCCGAAATAAAAGTCATAACGCTGAGCGTAACGCCGGTAAACCTTTTCGACGGCTTCGATATCCATGCAGGCCACCTCGCTGTTATCAGGCTTCAAGTATATTTTCGGGAACAGCACAAAACAAGCAAGCGCGAATCAAGCCATCAGCGCACCCTGCACTCGTTTACCACGTCCTGCAACGCCATGCACATGCGCTGCATGTCTTCATCCGGATAGGGAGTTCGGGTGAGAAATGTTTTATCCTGCACGCTGATCAGTCCGGCAGGCAACTCTTCGGCGCGGCTGATTTCATCATAAACAATGGCCCCGCCCCTCACGCGCGGCCCCACCACGCGGTAACCGCGCGCGCGCAGTGTTTGAATCAAGACATCAAGCTGACTCCGCTTCAGCAGCCCCGCCCCTGGCATGACCGGTTCTCCATTCACCGTGCCCAGCATAGCCAACTCCGCACGGCCTGTCCTGATCTATATCAAATAAATTTATCTAAGGCGATTGTGAGCCGCACAGGGAGGCGCGCGGCACAGCGGAAAGGAATTGAGAAATATGCTACTGTATTTTGGTACCGAGGGTCGGAATCGAACCGACACGGTGTCACCACCACCGGATTTTGAGTCCGGCGCGTCTACCAGTTCCGCCACCCCGGCTTTTTGGCATTATAGCATGCCGTTTCTTTTCAAGGCCGCCCCAAACATCCATGCGCCGCAGCGATTTTCATTTCGACCTCCCTCCCGCGCTGATCGCGCAATATCCGGTTGAGCCGCGCAGCGCCAGCCGTTTGCTGTGTCTGGAAGGTGATGCCGTCCATGACGCGCTGTTTACTGATCTCCCCGATAAACTGAACGCCGGTGATCTGTTGGTATTTAATGACACGCGCGTCATCCCAGCGCGCCTGCTCGGCCACAAGGAGAGCGGCGGCAAGGTGGAGCTTTTAATCGAGCGCATACTGGAAGGACAGCGCGTGCTCGCGCAGGCGCGCGCCAGCAAACCCCTGCGTCCGGGCGCCCGACTTACCCTGCACAAGGGTGCACAACAGGTGTCCGCGCGGGTTCTGACTAAAATAGATGATTTCTATGAAATAGAATTTACTGATAGTAAAAATCTATTAAATATTTTAGAGGACATCGGCCATGTGCCGCTGCCGCCTTACATCGCGCGCGCGGACGAGACCAGCGACCGCCAGCGCTATCAAACCGTGTATGCGCGCCAACCTGGCTCGGTGGCCGCCCCCACCGCGGGCCTGCATTTTGACCAGCCTCTGCTGGACACCCTGGCGGCAAAAGGCGTGGAGAGCGCCTATGTCACCTTGCACGTCGGCGCGGGCACGTTCCAGCCCATGCGTGTGGAAAACCTCGCCGGGCACAAGATGCACAAGGAATACCTGGAGGTATCGGCACCGGTGTGCGAACGGGTGCGCGCCGCGCGCGCGCGCGGCGGGCGCGTGATCGCCGTCGGCACCACCACGGTGCGCGCCCTAGAGAGCGCCTCGCGCCGTGGCTCAATCGAGCCGTTTCAGGGCGAGACCGATATCTTTATTTATCCGGGTTATGAATTCAGATCGGTGGACGCGCTCATCACCAACTTCCACCTGCCGGAGTCCACCCTGCTTATGTTAGTGTGCGCCTTCGGCGGCTATGAACGGGTGATGGCGGCGTACCGCCATGCCGTAGCGCAAAAATACCGCTTTTACAGTTATGGCGACGCGATGTTTGTGCAACCACAGATAAAAGTTGGATATGAAATTTGAGCTGCTCAATAACGATGGCCTGGCGCGGCGCGGACGTATGCTGTTTGAGCGCGGCACGGTGCAAACCCCGGCCTTCATGCCGGTGGGCACTTATGGCGCGGTGAAGGGGGTGAACCCCGAAGAACTGCGTGCGTGCGGCGCGGAGATCATTCTCGGCAATACCTTTCACCTGATGCTGCGTCCGGGCACCGAGGTCATCGCCGCGCACGGCGATCTGCACAGTTTCATGCACTGGGATGCCCCCATCCTCACCGACTCCGGCGGTTTTCAGGTGTTCAGTTTAGGGGTCATGAGCAAGATTACCGAACAGGGTGTGACGTTCCAGTCTCCCGTCAATGGCGACAAGGTGTTTCTCGACCCCGAAACCTCCATGCGCGTGCAGCGCGCGCTGGGCGCGGACATCGTGATGATCTTCGACGAATGCACGCCCTACCCCGCAACCTTTGATGAGGCGCGCGCCTCGATGGAGTTGTCGCTGCGCTGGGCGGCGCGCAGCCGTGACGCGCATGGGGACAGCCACGCCGCGCTGTTTGGTATCATTCAAGGCGGCGTTTACTCCGAGCTGCGCGAGATTTCACTCAAAGGATTGCAGGAGATCGGCTTTGACGGCTACGCCTTGGGCGGCCTGTCGGTGGGCGAACCGAAACCGGAGCGCATGGCGATTTTACAGCGCCTGCTGCCGCGGATGCCCGCGGATAAGCCGCGCTATCTGATGGGCGTCGGCACGCCGCGGGACATCGTGGAGGCGGTGCGCCTGGGGGTGGACATGTTCGACTGCGTGCTGCCGACGCGCAACGCGCGCAATGGCCACCTGTTCGTGCGCGGCGGCGAGCTCCGCATCCGCAACAGCCAATACGAATTCGACACCCGTCCGCTGGATGAACAGTGCGATTGCTACACCTGCCGCCATTACAGCCGCGCCTACCTGCGCCATCTGGATAAGACGCGCGAAATGCTGGGCGCGCGGCTCAATACTATCCATAACCTTTATTACTATCAGGAGCTGATGCAAGGCTTGCGCGAGGCCATAGCCCAGGGGCGGCTAGAAAACTTTGTGGCCGATTTCCATGAAAAACGCGCGCAAACGCAGGGGGCTGTGGCATAATTAACGCACCGTTTGCAAATAACAATCAGGTACTCCCATGAACTTCTTCATATCCGACGCTTACGCACAAGCCGCCCCCGCCGGCGGTGAAACCGGGCTGCTGACCTTTTTGCCCATCATCATCCTGTTTGTGATCTTTTATTTCCTGCTGATGCGCCCGCAAATGAAGCGCGCCAAGGAACACAAAAACCTGCTCGCCTCGCTCGCCAAGGGCGATGAGGTGGTGACCAGCGGCGGCCTGCTGGGGCGCGTCACCGAAATGGGCGAGGACTTTATCAGTGTCGAGATCGCGCCCGGCGTGGTCAGCAAGCTGCAAAAGCACGCCGTCTCCGCCGTCATGCCTAAAGGCACGCTGAAAGACGCCTGAGCAGCCGCTCTCCGCCCTGATTATGAACCAGTATCCCCCGTGGAAATATGCGCTGATCTTCCTCGTGGTCGCGGTGGGCGTGTTATACAGCCTGCCCAATCTCTACGGCTCTGATCCAGCGCTGCAAATCTCGGCCACACGCGCCGCCAAGGTGGATGTCACGACGCAAAGTAAAGTCGAAGAGGCGCTCCAACAGGCTGGATTAACCTATAAATCCATCGTTCTGGAAGGCCCCGCTTTACTGGCGCGCTTCACCGACACCGACACCCAACTCAAGGCCCAGGACGCGGTCAAGGCCGGTTTGGGCGAGAATTACGTGGTGGCCCTGAATCTCGCCCCACGCACCCCGGGCTGGCTGCTCAAGCTCAACGCCCAGCCCATGTACCTCGGCCTCGATTTGCGCGGCGGCGTCCACTTCCTCATGGAAGTGGACATGGATGCGGCGCTCGCCCGGGTGCAAGAGCGTTACGTGAGCGACATCCGCACCCTGCTGCGCGATAAAAAGCTGCGCTATGTCACCATCGCGCGCGGCGACCAGGGCGTGGAAGTGAAATTCCGCAGCGCCGAGGAACGTAACCTGGCGCATGACGTAGTGCGCAATGATTTCCGCAACCTGCTGCTCAAGGAACAGGACAGCGCGGACAATTTTTACCTCATCGCCAACCTGAGCGAGACGGAAATGCGCGACGAACGCAAGTTCGCGCTGCAGCAAAACATCACCACGCTGCGCAACCGTGTTAACGAACTGGGTGTGGCCGAGCCCGTCATCCAGCAGCAGGGCGACAGCCGTATCGTGGTGCAACTGCCCGGCGTGCAGGACACGGCGCGCGCCAAGGAAATTCTGGGCGCCACCGCCACCCTGGAGTTCCGCCTGGTGGATGAAACCAACAGCGTCGCTGAGGCGGTGGCGGGCCAGGTACCCATAGGCTCCAAGCTGTATAGGGTACGCGACGGCGGTAACACGCTGTTGAAAAATCAGGTGATGCTCACCGGCGAATCGATCATAGACGCCGCCTCCGGCCTGGACCAGCAAGGCGGCGGCCCGGCGGTGTTCATCACCCTGGACGGCCAGGGCGCGGCCATGATGAGCAATGCCACCAAGGACAACATCGGCAAACAGATGGCGGTGGTGTTCATCGAAAGCAAGAGCGAGACGCGCATCGTGGACGGCCGGCCGGTGAAGATCAAGGGCAAGAAGGAAGAGGTCATCAACCAAGCGGTGATCCGCGACCGCCTGGGCAAACGCTTCCAGATCACCGGCCTGGATAGCACCGAGGAGGCGCGCGACCTGGCCCTGCTGCTGCGCGCGGGCGCGCTGACCGTCCCCATCGAGATCGTCGAGGAACGCACCGTCGGCCCCAGCATGGGTGCGGAAAATATCCAACAGGGCTTTAACTCCACGCTCATCGGCTTCGCCGCCATCGCCGTGTTCATGACGATTTACTATTATTTCTTCGGCGTCATCGCCAGCATCGCGCTCAGCGTCAACCTCATCCTGCTGCTCGCGGTGATGTCCATGCTGCAAGCCACGCTCACCCTGCCCGGCATCGCCGGTATCGCGCTCACCGTGGGCATGGCGATAGACGCCAACGTGCTGATCTATGAACGCATCCGCGAGGAGTTGCGCAATGGCAACAGCCCGCAGGCCAGCATCGCCGCCGGTTACGACCGCGCGCTGACCACCATCATAGATGCCAACATTACCACTCTGATCGCGGGCTTCGCCCTGTTCATGCTGGGCTCCGGCCCGATACGCGGCTTTGCCGTGACTCTCTGTATCGGCATACTCACCACCATGTTCAGCGCGGTGCTGGTGTCGCGCGCCATGGTCAACCTCATCTATGGCAAGCGGCGCAAGCTCGCCAGACTGGTCATTTAATCATGGAATTTTTCCGCATCCAACGCGACATCCCGTTCATGCGCTCGGCGCGCACGACGATACTTATCTCCACGCTGGTCTTCGCCGTCGCGATTGTGCTGCTCATCGCACGCGGCTTGAATTTAAGCATTGAGTTCACCGGCGGCACACTGATCGAGGCGCGCTATGCCCAGTCCGCGCAGCTCGACCCCATCCGTGAAGCACTGGCAAAAAACGGCTTCAAGGATGTCTCGGTGCAAAGTTTTGGTTCGATACGCGATGTGCTGATACGCCTGCCCAGCCAGGAAGGGATCAGCGGCGCACAACTGAGTGAAAGGGTATGGGAAACCCTGCGCGCGCAGGACAGTTCCGTGGAATTGCGGCGCGTGGAGTTTGTCGGCCCGCAGATTGGTGAGGAGCTGGTGAACGACGGCGGCCTGGCCCTGATTCTGGCGTCCATCGGCATCATGCTGTATCTCGCCATGCGCTTTGAATGGAAATTCTCGGTCGGCGCCATCGTCGCCACCGCGCACGACGTGGTGATTGTTCTTGGCCTGTTCGCGCTGTTTCAGTGGGAATTTTCCCTTTCCGTGCTGGCCGCGGTGCTCGCCATCTTGGGCTATTCGGTGAACGACACGGTGGTGGTATTCGACCGCATCCGCGAAAACTTCCGCAAGATGCGCACGGGCACGGTAGCGGAGATCATGGACAACGCCATCACGCGCACCTTGAGCCGCACCATCATGACCGCCTTCACCACGCAATTGATGGTGCTCGCCATCCTGTTCCTGGGCGGCGAGACGCTGTTTTATTTCGCGCTCGCGCTCGCCATCGGCATCATGGTGGGCATCTTTTCCTCGGTGCTGGTGGCCAGTCCCATCGTCCTGTGGCTCGGCATCTCGCGCGCCGACCTCATGCCCGCCAAAAAGGAAGGCGAAGGCGATGCACAGCCGCCTTAAGTCCTGCGCCAGGTGGTTCCCGTGGGGCCGTCCTCTAAAACAATATTCCGCGCCTTGAGCAAATCACGGATACGATCCGATTCAGCCCATTTTTTGTTTTCGCGCGCGGCGTTGCGCTGCTCTATGAGTTCCTGAATGGCTTCATTACTGTAGCCGGTAGCATTTAAGGTTAAACTTTGCAGGCTGCCGGAGAGCGTGCCAGCCGTGCCTTGCAGATAGCTGTCCGCATCGCCCTGCAGCAGCCCCACTATTCCGCCCAACTCGCTCAAGCGCGCGCCCAACTGCGCCGCCTGCTGTGCAGCATCCTGGGCGCGCAGGGTGTTGATTTGGCGCGCAAGGTCAGACAACACCGCGAACGCCTTGGGGGTGTTGAAATCATCGTCCATGGCGGCCATGAAGCGTCTGCTGTACTCATCTCCTGAGCCGAGGACTGAGGACTGAGGACTGAGTATCGCCCCAGGCAAACCACGCAGGGCGGTGTAAAAGCGCGTCAAGGCGGCGCGCGCGTTGAGCAGGTGTTCCTCGGTGTAGTTCAGCGGGCTGCGGTAGTGGCTGGACAGAATAAAATACCGCACCTCTTCGGGATGATAATGCTTCAGCACCTCGCGCACGGTGAAAAAATTACCCAGCGATTTGGACATCTTTTCCTCGTCCACCTGCACGAAGCCGTTGTGCATCCACACGTTAACGAACTTGTGTCCGGTGGCCGCCTGCGATTGCGCGATCTCGTTCTCATGGTGCGGGAACTGCAAATCCAGCCCGCCGCCGTGGATGTCGAAGTGCTCCCCAAGGCAGTGCATGGACATGGCCGAGCATTCGATATGCCAGCCCGGCCGGCCCGCACCCCAGGGCGACTCCCAGCTCGGCTCGCCCGGCTTGGCGGACTTCCACAGCACAAAGTCCAGAGGATCGTCCTTGGCCTCATCCACGGCGACGCGCGCGCCGGCGCGCAGGTCTTCCAGTTGCTTGCCCGACAAGGCGCCATAAGATTTAAAGCGGCTCACGTCGTAATACACATCGCCGTTGTGCGCCTGATAGGCGTAGCCCTTGTCCAGTAATTTTTGAATCAGGGCGATGATCTCGCCGATGTGCCGCGTGGCGCACGGCTCGTGATCGGGGCGCAACACGCCCAGACGGTCACCATCTTCGTGCATCGCCTGGATAAAGCGCGCGGTGAGCACGCTGTAGTCTTCGTGATTTTCCTCTGCGCGGCGGATGATTTTGTCGTCAATATCGGTGATATTGCGCACGTAAATCACTTTATAGCCGAGCTGGCGCAAGTAACGCACCACGCTGTCAAACACCACCAGCACGCGCGCGTGGCCCAAATGGCAATAGTCGTACACCGTCATGCCGCACACGTACAGGCGCACCTCGCCCGGCGTGATGGGTTTAAACGGCTGCTTGGATCGGGTCAGGCTATTGTGAATGTATAACATGCGGGATTATTTTGATTGATGATTAGGATTATTGTGCGGCGGCGAGCAGGCGCCGCCCGGTGCGTTCCACGCCGAGCAGGGGCAGGATATGCGCCATCTCCGGCCCGTCCAGCTCGCCGGTCAATGCCGCGCGCAGCGGCTGATACAACGTCTTCCCGCTCTTGCCCGTCAGTATCTTGACTTCATGGGCGAGCGCCTTGAAGTCATCGGGGTACTTTCTGAATGCGGCGGCGGCGTGTTGGAAGAACTCATGGCCCGCATGCGCTATCACCTCGCGCGCAGTCTGGCTCAGTTCCAGATGATCGTCAAACAGGATCCGCGCCCATAACAGGGCGTGCTCCGGCAGCGTGATGTTATGGCGCACTGCCTGCACAAACGCGCTGCGCTGTGCGTCCGGCGCCTTTTCGTGCACCTTGCAGCCCATCCACGCCCACAACTCATCGGTATCGGCGCGCCCCAGCGCCAGTTGCTGCCAGTGCTGCAACTGGGCATTGTCGAAGCGCACCGGCGAACGGCCTAAATGAATCAGATCGAATCCCGCCGCCAGGTCATCGAAACCCAGCAGTTCATTGCTCTCATAATGATGGCCGAGGCGCGCCAGATAATTAATAACCGCCTCCGGAAGATAACCGGACTCGCGCAGCTCATGCACGCTGCGGCTGCCGTGGCGTTTTGACAAAGGCGCGCCGTCCGGGCCGACAATCATGGATAAATGCGCGTAGTGCGGAATGTCGAGCCGCAAGGCTTGCAGCAACAGCATCTGGCGCGGCGTGTTGCTGAGATGATCCTCGCCGCGCAGCACGTGGGTGACGCCCATGAGCGCATCATCAACCGCGTTGCTGAAGAAAAACGCCGGCGTGCCGTCGGCGCGGCGGATGATGAAGTCGCCGATGTCGCCGCTGGCAAAGCTTTGCGGCCCGCGCACCAAATCCTCAAACTGCACCGTCACCCCCGCCGGTATGCGGAAGCGCAACGTGGGCTGCAAGCCCCGCTCCAGCCTGGATTGTATTTCCGCCGCGGACAGGTGCTCGCAGACACCGGCATAACGCGGCGGCCGTCCGCTCGCCAACTGCACCTTGCGCGACAGCGCAAGCTCCTGGGCGCTGCAAAAGCAGGGGTAGGCCAAACCCTGTTCCTCCAGCATGTTGAAGTAGCGCTGGTAAATATCGAGGCGCTGTGACTGGTGGTAGGGGCCGTGCGGCCCGCCCGCCTCCGGCCCCTCCTGCCACGCCAGGCCCAGCCAGCGCAGGTCTTCCTTCAGCGCCTCGCCATAGCGCTCCGCGCTGCGCTCCAGGTCGGTATCTTCGATACGCAGCAGAAAAATTCCCCGGCGGTGGCGCGCGTACAGCGCGCTGAACAACGCCACACGGGTATTGCCCATGTGTATATGGCCGGTGGGGCTGGGGGCGAAGCGGGTCTTGACGAGGGCAGGCAACATAGGCTATTAATTATAACTTCAAAAGGCATTCCGGCGGGCCTAAACTGAACTATCCGGTCCGCGAACGTACTAGCGAGGCGTGGCACATGAAAATCCTTATCGCCGGAGCAACCTGTCTGCTGTTCAGCGCCTGGCTTTACGCCGAACCGCTCGATGAGCGCTACCCTGTCGTGCGCATCCAGACCAGCCAGGGGGATATCGTATTGCAGCTTGACCGCGAGAAGGCGCCCAAGACCGTGAAGAATTTTTTAACCTACGTAAGTGTAGGGGCTTATGATGGCACGCTGTTTCACCGCGTCAGCAAGGATTTCATCGTCCAGGGCGGAATCTATGACAGCGGCTACAAACTCCGTCCCGCCCATGCTCCCATTGAAACAGAGGCCATGAACGGGCTGAAAAACAAGCGCGGCGCCATCGCCATGGCGCGCGACTATGAGCCCAACACCGCCACCAACCAGTTCTTCATCAACCTCGCCGACAACATGACGCTCGACCATCACGCCCCGGAACCGGGCTACTGGGGTTATACCGTGTTCGGCAAGGTTATCCAGGGCATGGATGTGCTGGAGCGTATCGCCGCTATCCCCTCCGGGGCGGCGGGTGCTTTTGAAAAGGAGGCCCCGCTTAGCCCCATCATCGTCAGCAAAATTAATACGGAATCCTCCACCGTGGCCGGACTTGACACGGAAAAACCGCCCAGGATGAGCCCTGAGCGCATCGCGTCTAAAGCCTCTTCCAAAGCCAAAAAATAACCTCACTTTCACCCCCTGCGCGCGGCGCCATTACACCGCCGCGCGCAGGGGGGGCCGGCATCCCATGACCCTGTTTATCTCCGATCTCCATTTATGCGCAGAGCGCCCGGCGATCACGCAATTGTTCATCGAGTTCCTCGCCCAACAAACCAGGGGCTGCGATGCTTTATATATACTGGGAGATTTATTTGAAGCCTGGCTGGGAGATGATGCTGACGCGCCGGACAGCGCGCGCATCATCTCCGCGCTGCGCGCGCTGCGCGACGGCGGCACCATGATCTATTTTATGCGCGGCAACCGTGACTTTCTGATTGGCGAAAAATTCGCGGCGCTGAGCGGCTGCCGGTTATTGCCCGATCCCAGCGTGATTGACCTCAACGGCGTCCCCACCCTGCTCATGCACGGCGACACCTTGTGCACGGATGACGCAAGCTATCAGCGTTTCCGCCGTCTGGTACGCAACCGTTGCAGTCAATGGCTGTTTCTGAAACTGCCGCTGGCACTACGCCGCCGCATCGCGCGCCACCTGCGCGCGCAAAGCATGAGCCGCACGCGGGGAAAGCCCCCCGCCATCATGGACGTAAACGCACATAGCGTGGCGGCGGTGATGCGTCAACACCGGGTCACGCGTTTGATACACGGCCACACGCACCGCCCGGCGGTGCACGATTTCGAGCTGGACGGCAAACCGGCACAGCGCATTGTTCTGGGCGATTGGTACACGCAGGGCAGCGTGTTGCGCTGCGACGCGCGCGGCCTGCAGCTCACCACCTTGCCCGTGCCTAGCTGATGGCGCTCATGCAAACCTTGATCGAAAAAGCCCTGCCGCAGTTGCACACCCTGCGCGACCTCATCCGCTTCGGCGCGAGCCGCTTCAACGAGGCCGGATTGTTTTTCGGGCACGGTACCGGCAACGCTCTGGACGAAGCCGCCTGTCTGGTGCTGCACGCGCTGCACCTGCCGCCCAAAATCCCCGATGAATACCTGCGCGCGCACCTTACTGAAGACGAGAAACGCAGCATCGCCGCGCTCTTCCAGCGGCGCATCGAAGAACGTCTGCCCGCGCCCTACCTCACGCACGAGGCGTGGTTCGCGGGCTTGAGCTTTTACGTGGATGAGCGCGTGCTGGTGCCGCGCTCGCCCATCGCGGAACTGATCGAGCGCGGTTTTGCGCCCTGGATTGAGGAAGGCCACGTAGCGCGCATCCTTGATATCGGCACCGGCAGCGGTTGCATCGCCATCGCCTGCGCGCACGCCTTCCCTCATGCCGAGGTGGACGCCACCGACATCTCCCAGGATGCCCTGGCGGTGGCGCAAATCAACATTGAACACCACGGATTGGAAAACCGTGTGCACACCGTACAGTCCGATTTATTCAGCGCGCTCACGGGGCAGAGGTACGACCTCATCGTCAGCAATCCGCCTTACGTGGACGCCACCGACATGACCTGCCTGGCGGAGGAATTCCGGCGTGAGCCCGCCATGGCGCTCGCCGCCGGGCAGGACGGCCTGGACTGCGCGGCGCATATCCTGCAACAGGCGCGCGATCATCTCACCCCGCATGGCATCCTGGTGGTGGAAGTCGGCAACAGCCAGCCCGCGCTCACGCAGCGTTATCCTGAGATACCTTTCGTGTGGCTGGAATTCGAGCGCGGCGGCGGCGGCGTGTTCCTGCTCACCGCGCAACAGCTTACGCAGTATCACGCGCATTTCTAAATCGGTAAACCCGCCTGCGTACCGGAGCTTTATGCAGCAACAACCGGGGGCAATCAGAGCTCAACAACCATAACAACCGTGAAAAGCGCTCGGCACGGGCGGCACGCCTGACGTGTCTTCCACCGTCACCTGCGCGCGCAGCCGTTCGATGCCCTTTTTACCGAATCCCTTCACCTTATCCAGCTCATCAACATTCTTGAATTTGCCGTGCTTCCGACGGTGCTCGATGATGGCCTGAGCCATTTTTGGGCCTATACCGTTTATTGACTCCAATTGCTTCTGGCTGGCGGTATTGATATTCACCAAGGCATCCGCCTGCGCCAAACCGGTCAATACAAAGCAGGCGAGCAGCACGAATAATGGTTTTTGCATGGCCCCTTCCTGAATTTCGTTGGTTATATCCCTGAACACACCGGACAACGTGCAGTGTAAGTCCCTCTTGGCGTACCGTACAAGCCGTTTTACTATTGACCAGTATCAGGCGGCAGCCTATGATACGTGGTTTTGCATTCCCCGGTAGCTCAGTCGGTAGAGCAAGTGACTGTTAATCACTGGGTCGGCGGTTCGAGTCCGTCCCGGGGAGCCATTTTTTAGTCCAGCAACATCCAGTACCGTCCGAAACCACTTGTTTTTCAAGCCTTTTCTGTACTTCTCGTGGCTCATGCCGTCCAGTCTCATCCATTGACATACCGTCACTTTGACGGTATGTTTGACGGTATGTCAACCATGTTAAAAGGGACATACCGTCAAATGGCACTTTCCGATGCGGCAGTACGTAACAGCAAGGCGACCGACAAACCGCGCAAGCTGAGTGATGGGCGCGGGCTATATCTGTTGGTCACCAAAGCTGGCAAGTATTGGCGTTTCGACTATCGCCATGATGGCAGGCGCCGCACGTTGGCCGTTGGCGTGTATCCCGATGTAACGCTGGCACAAGCCCGCGAGCGACGCGATCAGGCGCGCGCGCTGTTGGCGGACGGCACAGACCCTAGCGCAGTGAAGCAGGCCCGCAAGGCGGCCACAGAGAACAGCTTCGAGGCGGTAGCACGCGAGTGGCACGCCAAGTTTTCACCGGGCTGGGTTCCACATCACGCCGACAAGATCATCAAACGCTTCGAGCGTGAAGTCTTTCCGTGGATCGGCAACCGGCCCATTGCCGGCATCTCCGCCCCTGACCTGTTGGCGGTGCTGCGCCGCATTGAGGCCCGCAACGCACTCGACTCCGCGCACCGTGTGCATCAAAACTGCGGGAAGGTGTTCCGGTATGCCGTGGCCACCGGTCGCGCCCTACGCGACCCCTCCGGTGATCTGCGCGGTGCGATACCGCCCGCGGTCGAACGCCACCACCCCACCATCACCGAACCCAAGCGCGTAGGTGAACTGTTGCGCGCCATTGCCGGGTATAGCGGCTCGTACATCACCCGGTATGCACTGCAACTGGCGCCGCTGGTCTTCGTGCGCCCCGGTGAACTGCGCAAGGCGGAGTGGTCGGAGTTCGATCTGGATAAGGCCGAGTGGCGCATACCGGCGCACAAGATGAAAATGAAGGCCGTTCACATCGTGCCACTGTCCATACAAGCCCTGGCCATCCTGGCCGAACTGCACGCGCTGACCGGCGACGGCAAATATGTTTTCCCAGGAGCACGTACCGATGACCGCCACATGAGCGAGAACACCGTCAACGCGGGACTTCGTCGGCTTGGCTACGCGGTGGGCGACATGACCGGCCACGGCTTCCGCAGCATGGCGTCCACCCTGCTCAACGAACAAGGCTGGAACCGAGACGCCATCGAACGGCAACTCGCACACGCGGAACGCGACGACATTCGCGCCGCCTACAACTACGCCGAACACCTACCGGAACGCCGCAAGATGATGCAGGCGTGGGCGGACTATCTGGATAAGCTCAAGACTGGGGCGGTCGTGATACCGCTGCACAAAAAGGATAGCCTACAGAAGTAACTACAGGACTTTCTGGGGCAGCTTGCCGCCTCCCCTTCGGCGAAGACGTTGCGGATGTGCTGGGCATAGCTGGCGTCATAGATGTCTCGCCCGGTGTACTTGCTCGACGACTATGCAGATGAAAAGCGCGAGGCGTGGAACAAGCTAGGCGATAGACTGGAAGCGATTCTTGGCGCATCCAATGTTGTCAGCTTGAAAAGTGCTTAACCGCACCGCACACCTCGCCGAACGCCGCCTTAATTGCCTTGGGATTCTTCAGGGTAAAGCGGCCGCACATCTCAATTCACCTTTGGCAGGTCTTCCCAGCGGGTCGTGTATGCCGGGGACATGTGATCGCGCTTCATCTGCCACGACTTCTTCGCCCCCTCGACGGCCAGCCTGAGCGTGCCGCGACCCCACCTGGCATTGGCCCGGTCCATTACCTGCATGAGAGCAGGCCGGCCCGGGCTGGTTGTGCCGAACAACACGCCCTGTGTTTGGCCGGCGGAGTGCAAGTCCATCAGCATCACCCCAGCCTTCTGGTAGGCAAAGCCTGGCCGGTAGATGCGCTTCAGCCCCCATAGTGCTGCACGAGTCAGTCTCACCGTGTCGCTGGTGGCCTGGGTGAGCGGCACGGTGATCGCCTGCTGATACTGAGGATGGTTTTCGTTGAAGGGATTGGTGCGGATGAACACCTGGACAGCTTCGGCCACCGATCCCTGGCGACGCAGCTTTTCGGCGGCGCGGGCCAGGTAGGTAGATACCGCCTCATCCAGTTCGGGCAGGGTGTGGATGCAGGCGCCAAAGGAACGAGAGGACATGATCTGCTTTTTAGCAGGTGCCAGCTCTTCCAACTCAAGGCAGGAGAACCCGCGCAGTTCCAGCACTGTGCGTTCGAGCACTACCGAGAACTCGCGGCGAAGCGGACAGCGCGCTTTTTGCGCTGCGCATAATCCGGCGTTATGTTCCATTGCCGAATACCGAACATGGTTGGGCAGGTAGCACCGAACGGCGAACGAAGTCTGGAACATACGCGGGCGGGAAAGCGTAGCGCCGTGCGGGGACGCGGCAGGCTGAGCGAAGCTGAGCCTACCGCTGGACTCGCGCAAGCGGCAACGAAGGGGGCCATGCTTGCCGAAGCTGCTGAGGGCATTGCGGAGGTGGCGAAGGCCGTCACTTTGCCGTAGCCGCCGGAGCATTGCCCGGTGCGTCAGATTGGCACTGCACTAGCCCGGCGCGATGTTTGCGCATTTGCTTTATGCAAGCAGCGTGACGGGGGGTAAGATGGGCTGTTACTAGTGGAATAGTGAGGAGGGGGGTGTTCTTGGTATTTTTTATTGGATCCGTAAGTTCTGAACTCATACACCTTTTGAAAATTCTCGCAATTCCTAAGTTCATAATTATTTTTTTCCAAAAAAAATATTAGAAATTTCCCTATTCCGCGATTGAATTACTATGGAGCTCAGACTCCATTGATTTTGAGGGGCGACCGGGGGTCAAGATCAATTCTAATTGCAATTGAGCGCTTTGCGCCAACCTGCGGTTTGAGCATCCGTCTCCGAACAGAACCAGCGCTCGCCATGGCCTCTATCAATCTTTGTCTTCTCGTACCAACCGCACCCCGGAAGATGATATATTTTCTCGCCTGACGAACTAATATTGCCCTTGATCAAACAGCCGGCAAACCCCTGCTCGGCGGGTTTGGTCGGGGAGGGCATGGCGGACTGAGGTGTGGGAAGCGCACTTGGGGCGGCTACCGGGCGAAACCTTTCACTCTGCCAGACGATTAACATTACGAGCCCGAATATAAGTGCGGTAAATGATGCGACGGTGTACTTCATGACGGATGTGTCCTTGATGAGATGCTCAATGGTTTCCTTAAATGATGCGACGGTGTACTTTATGGCGGCATTGTCCTTGATGAGCTGCCCAATGGCTTCCACTTGTGCTTTAGTCAGTGCGTCCAGTCGTTTTTTTTCTTCGGCGCTCAGTTCCTTGTTCGATCGGTTGCTCCTTGATCGCTTGAGCAGCAGACTGATGTGCTCAGCACAGTGTTGAGGGTTGTCTCTGACATCAGTGTTGGCAAAGCGCAATACATACCAGCCTTGCGAGGTCAGTGCAGACTGTCGGCGCTGCCAGTCAATAAATTCACTATGGGACATTCCCATGCCCGTGCCGCGTTTGTCATAGCCGTCAATTTCTATCGCGATGCGAACATCGTCATTTTCCAGGATAACAAAATCACAATATCGCTGTTTTTTATCCATATCCTGAAACGGATATTGAACTGCAATCGAGTCCAAGCTGAGCGCTGCAACAAGCGGCAACACATTTTCTGCAAACAAGATTTCATAATCACTGCCAAATTTTGGCCTGTTTGTCTCCAACCATTCATTAAGGTTCATTCAAGTTAATCCATCGGAAATATAAATTTGAATCACTTTAATCTGCTTTCTATGTCACTCATTCATTAAACGCAGAAACTGAGGATTTTTGATTATTATCTGTAGACTGCTTTTATATTGAGTAATTTTCCCACGTGCGCATGCACGTCTATTTTCAAATACTTTAAGACTGCCAAATCTATCTAAAAAATCACTTTCTTGATCATTCCAAATGGTCACGCTGATGTGCTGCTTCGGATATTTAGCACCGAAATTTAAATATGTTCCATTTTTGAAATCAGTAACTTCTTTTATTGAACCACAAACCATTACTGTTTCTCCCACATGAAAAGCAGCTTTGCTAGAGTCAATCGTGGATTCCGCAGAAATTGCCAAGCATGAAGCCCCCACCAATAAGAAGAAGAATGCTATTTTTCTCATTTTAAACCTCGCGGATTGAAATTCGAAGTGCAAAAACCCATGTCGGTTTGGTGTAACGCACCGACTTCGTAAAGAATACCTCAAACGGCGTTCTGAACCCCGGCACTTTTCTGGGGCGATGGTTCAGGCGGCGCACTGCTCGCGGCACCTGTTTCTCTGTCATGTCAGTCAACTCCATACTCTTGTGGATATACTGCACCATGACCTTTGGGAGTAAAAACGTGCCGCCACCAAGGTAGCGCATATCCGGTAGAAAATCTATCCCTGTCCGTTGCACCAATTCCTTGTAGCCAATTGGCTTCCCTGCTCTGGCCTCATCTGTGTTGTCTAGCCAGTGCGCCCATGCACGGCGGCTAGAAGGGTCATAGACCAGCTTAAACAAGTGCTGTGGCACCCAGACCTTGCCAGCGCCGATTGTCGCTGGATTGGCAGCATACACCGGGCCGGTTATCACATACACATCACCCGCAGCACGCATTACATATTTGCGCGTGTCATTCTCGATCTTTGCCCATGTCTTGCGGTTATTGATTGGAGCCTGTGGAACAATGTTGGCTAATGAGAAACTCTGTGCCATTGCCTCGTCAGTTCCCATGTCAGCAGCGGGCGCCATGTGTCCTCGGTCAAAGCCAGAACCCTTGTAATCATCAAGCGTTGCACGTTCTGCCCTGGGTAATCGTGCCTCTTCGTAGAAGTGGTCACCACGATCAATATCCTTTTCGATAATCGCTCTATTCAATCGTTCAGAGACGTAGATGGGGGTGCGACTTTTACCTGAGTGAAGTATTGCAAACGCCTCGAAGCATAGCGCCCTTGGCTGCATGTCTTGTTGGCGTTGAATTACCGGGGGCTTGCCATTCGCAAAGTGCTGTCGGCATTGGGCGAAATCATTCCCTTCCGCGTAGGCCATGTCGGCCACCGGAAGAAAAACAATAAATGCCAATACAACGATGGCAGCTTTGTTCAGGATTCTGCTAAGATCACATACCTTCATCAGCAAAGACTACCATGACAGACCTTTCGGCTTTTGCACAATACAACAAGCTTGCCGATATGCTCATCGCTCAAGCATCCAAAGACCAGATTGCAGAGTGTGCAAGGCTGCTTGCCCTCAATGTTGCCCACTACCAAATGAAGTATGGCGATTTGCCGTTAGAGGAGACACTCGCCATGGTTGACGCCGACGAGCCAAATGACAACCAAGCTGTGTTGCTTGCTCACGGCATGGAGAACTTGGTTGGCGTGCTTGGCGCGGTATGCAGTGGGCTGGGAGAGGCGAAGCATTAGATAATCAAAGGCGCAGAATGTCCCGAATCTGTTGCCTATGCCATTTCATAATCAAACCGCAGCAAATTCCAAAAAAGATATTTTCTATGAGGCCACTCCAGAACTCGGGGATCGGGCTCGTCCAACAACCAGTTTAGATCGTGGCTTCGCACGATCTAAACTTATTCGCTGGGCGGATTACTTCCCTTTATTTGTGATCCAGATTCAAGATGAAAATAGGCTTCCACTTGCCACCGAAAAAGCTTCGGTTACACCTTTCTGAACCCTTCATCCTCGCAAGCCTGCTTTATTTCCAGAAGCTTCCGCCAGTCTTTTTCCGTGTTTATTTTCATGAAACCGGAGAGGGTGCTGGCCCTGATTAGCAAATTGCGTTCTGGCGATGATATATAGTTTGAAGCTTTTGGCCACCTGAGTAATGCCTCAAAATATCCGCTAGTCGAAAGTTGTAGAATGGTTTTCTGAAGGGCGATTCCATCATCCAGCCCCCCCTGCTTCCGCCCATCTGACTTCACTCTCCTGAAATCGTCCTTGCTTACCATCCACTGATCGAGCTTCTTGGATAATGTAATTGGGATCTGCTTAATTTTGTCCCAGCAGGGCTCTTTCTTCGACCACTCTCCTACATTCGTCATGCCCGCAGGCGGGTTGAGAATGACATTCTGCACGGCAATTGCAAGATCCCTCATACAGTCTTCTATTGCACTTTCAACATCCTGTTTCATCCATATCTGATCGAGGTCGAATTCCATTTCTTTCAAGCGGAAAGAGTGGAAGAGCAACGACAGGGAATACGTAACAATCTGAGGTCTGTAATCCCCTCCGTACCAAGTTCCTCGTCCAGCAGATACGATTCTCTCCGTCCGTTTCCACAAAATAGCCACCGCAACGATCTGCTGGTAGTAGGCATCTCCGTAATTTGGGCTAATCGAGTTCCAGTATTCGCTTTCAGTCACCTCCGGTTTAGCGCTGGAAAACTGCGCCGCAAACTTGGCGAAGTTCTTTTGGGCAGCGAGACTCACCCAATGAGGTTTTTCGCGCCAAGTACTATCATATTTTGCAAGTTCGGTTTTGTTGATGACCTGATCACTCGGGTACTCCAGATCAAAGGCGTTTTTCTTCGATTCCGTAAGGTACAAGCGCTCGTTCTGAAACTGGCCACGAGCGCGCTCGTAAAACCATTTGCTCTGAATTCTTGTTCCAGCTCGTGCTGGCACCTGAAGGCGCCGTGAAATCTCCTCGATCTTTCGATGGAACTGGTGGTTCGCAAAGAAATCAGCCGCTGCGATCTTGTTCTGCGTATTTGCAAACTGGGCAATCCTAGGTATCAGATCATGAGCATCATCACGACTTACCTCCGTCAGCTTCACCTGAACGGATACTCCTTCCAGCGACAGACGATCCTTCTTGCGGGCATTGAGAATACTTGCGGTCGTCTGGCCCCCATTGACGATCTGTAGATCAACCAGGTCGGTGATAAGATTCCTGCCATCAACAATCTCGACGGTCACGCTTGAAGCTGTTGCAGCAATCCCGTTGTTGTAGGCAAAAAAAAGTGACGGAGCATCCTGTATGGTTGTACGAATACCCTTGTTAATTCCCCCCCTCATCCCAAGAAAGGAACGGACGTTACCCTCAAGCAGTCTGCTACCATAACGCTCGAAAAGATCTGCAAGCAATGCCCCCTCAATAACACACAGGAAGGATCTCAGCTTGTCCGTCCGAGCAGCTTCTATGCACGGAATACCATCTGAACCGAAGTCCGACAGCCTGATTTCTACAGTCTCGCGTTCACGGGAAGACTCATACATGGCCTTCAACCGCTGTAAATCCCAGACATGCCTCTCGATTGGAATTCCGGCGATATTTCCGCACAATTCCTCCTTGAATTTCTGACTCAGGAGCTGGTTCGAAAAGATGTGCATGCGGATACGGGACACCTTGGTGCCGAGTTCACGCAAAAGGCTCGCCAGTTCGTAGGCAGGATTCGCCTCGGTGATTCGTTCATTCAGCCCCCCCTCGACGGACTCAACAATAAAATTTTCCAGCCACCCGGAAAGTTGATTTACCGTTGCCGTTGTCAGAGTTTCCGGATCCTCCGTATCAGTCCATTTCCCAATGACCAGACCTATCGTCCCGTCAGATTCATCCAGTTCAGTGAACCCATGAATCCTAAGCTGCCTGCTTCTGGCGCCCGTTCCAGAATATTCCACTTGAACAAATTCTCCGAACACGGGATCCTCTTCGAGACGCTCGGCAACCTCAGCCACAAAGGCCATTGTATCGACGAGATTCATCGAGGCAGCTCGCCTGATGACGATTTGCCTAAGTTCTTCCATGAATGCCTTGTCATCCATCATATCAGTCTGTTAATTCCTTGTGTCCTTCAATGGATTCCAGCGAAATTGCATAATTTGCACTGACTATCCCCTGAGAGACTGTGTCGGCCGAAATCTTCGGGAAAGCCTCGTCTACACTATAGGAATACTGTGCAACTGCTTCAAAGAGTATCGTGTCATAGAATTCGTGTTCGACATAGAATGCTTCAAGCAGACGATCATTAAACACCCTTAACGCCTCCGGGTTGGAAGCAATTGCCCCCTCGATTCTCGCCACTAGCGAATTTATGGTGACAGCCACCGCTTCTTCGGGTGTCGCCTCCCTGAGCACCATGACGACGAGACTCATCGGTACCGCACAATCAAGTTGTCCCAATGAAGAGATCGTTACGCAGTCCGCTCCAAGCCTTATGGCCTTCACTTCGATTGCGCTGTCTGAAAACAGGAAATCCTGATCAGCACCCAAGGGTCCTACCCAGCCGACAACCGTTTCAAGGTAATCTCTCTTCCCGGATCCGATCAACGACTCCAGAACAAGTAGCTCTGCAATCAGTCCCTTGATCTGGTGAACCTGCAAAAGTCCGTTTCCTCCATCCTGAAAAAGCCTTTTCCACAGATTCAGCCGTTCCTTGAACAGAGCGATCAATGCCTCCTCTCCTGCAACATTACTTGAGGCATCAACCAGATCTTGGCAAAGGCGGCCGAATACAGCTTCAAGCCCTCTCTGCCTCAGTCTCAATACCATCAGCCATGACCCGTCTTGTCGCTGCTGTCTGAAATAGTCCAGCGAAGATGACTCCATGGCAATGTTCGGAGGCCTAACGTGAATGCCGATCGCAAGGAGCACGAAAGGTGAGGCATCAACACCTGCATAGATGTCGAAACGAGTCTCCGGATCTATCCTGGTCAGACGAAATCCATTTTCCTCTATCGGACGACTCCCAATCTGACGAAGTGATTCAGCCCAAAGCACCTCAATCTTCGTCATCGTCTTCCTGATCCGGGATCATTCCCATGGTGCGCAGTGCAACATTGTTGAACCGGTAAGGCACAGGGGCCGATTCTGTGTCGCCAAAATTTGGAAACGACAGGCTGACAGCCACCAGTGCCTTGGGTTCGATTTCGCTGGCCATCATCATGCGGCCTAAACGTTTGGCATCTTGCTTGGCATCTCGCTTTGGATTTGGTTTTGGATCACACGGCTCGATGACGTGAATGGTGAGCAAAGGTCTCTTCCGATATCGCCTGTAGACGTAACCTGGCACGGTACTGCCCTTTTCTGGATCTCGCTTTCTTTCTTCTTCCCACTCCAATTTTGCCGCTTCGATGTCTGGTTTCTCGATATCCACAGTCTCGTCGCCGATCTCGCCAACGCGCTGCTTGTTGAGTTTCAGGTAGTCCGCCCCCTTAGGAACTTTTTCAAATTGCCGTTGCCGCGCACGAATATTGCGGACGACACCATCCAAGCTTTTAATGCTGAGATCTCGCAGCTCATCCCCGTCCCCTTGCGGCAAACAGATGTCCCATTCATCAAGCAATTTGACATCATTCCGCCCGATGAAGGAAAGAATAGGACGCTCATTTCCCGATATGTCCAGCATAAACTCCATGTTCATGTTCGAAATCTCGAGCCTCCGAAGAAAGTCTGCCACTTCTGTTGCCTTAACGCCTCTCCAGTAACATCTGTTTCCGATCATATTTGCCGGGCCCCGACCAGAAAGGAACTGACTGACGTATGCCAAGTTTTTATTATTAGGCTCGACTTCCCTCGGAAGGAGCGCTGTTTCCGCACCACATTCGCTGAATGAGACCGCAACCTCGATTTGTTGCGAGTTTCTCATCTTGTTAAGCGCTGTGACGGTCAAGGCATTAGGGTGAGACCTGACACGCATTCCAAATTTGACGGGAGGTTGTTTGTTCGCATGCATTCTTCTAATGTCCAGACGCAGTTCACCAACTACGTCAGCAATATGAGCAAACCAGTCCTGCACGTCCGGATCCATCCATACCCTGCAAAGATCTTCATAGCCTGGACGATATCCAAACCAGCGCCCCATCTGAAGCAGGGTGTCATATGCTTTGGAATTCCGGAAGAAATAGCTGACACACAATCCTTCCAACGTCAGGCCGCGTGAAAGGGTTAGACCACCCACCGCAACGATACGCCTACCCTTTTCAGAGTTCTTGTAGAGTCCATAATTCAACCGGTCAGCCGCATCGCTCTTCTGGTTGATTGTCACGACCTTGACTGATGCAACCGAGTCGAACAAATTCCTTCTCACCTGATCCCAGCTGAATCCACACTCTGCATAGTGCTCTGCCCAGATTGCATACAGCCTAGAGAGGCGCGCATGACCGTCCCAGAGCTCATCGTCCGCCAGATATTGCTTTATGTCTTCCGTAAGGACGTAAAGGTAGCTCTTGATGACTGCTGCAAGCCGACCCTGCACATCCGTGAAGCGAGTAGCATTCACCAGCATAGATCGATGCCTCATAGGCTCCTTCCTGAGATCACGAATCGCGCAAGATAGAAGGAAGGCACTCAAGGCTTCCTCCAACGAAGGTGGTAGCGTCGTAATGAGCAGATCCTTCTTGTGTTTGTCCGGGAAAACGCTGTCGGCATCGTTGATGTCGACCAGTTGGTACTGATGGCGCCCCGATTCGGAAAATATGCCAGATACACCAATGTAATTGGTTGGAGTGTTCAGGCAATAGACGAAATTCGACGGGAACAGATCATCGTTGTCCGGGTTGATAAAGACGTTTGCAAATGGGGTTGCCGTATAGGCAGCATAGGTCGACTTTCCAAAGCGGTTGAGAATCTCCCGTATAAGCTTGTTGATCTTCGCCGGATCCTCATCCTTTTTTGCATTGACGGAAGCATTGTCAGCCTCGTCGTCAATCAGCAACAGAGGCAAGTCAATCTGATTGGCCCCCTTCCTCATCTGGGAATCAAGAAAGGCAATCAGGTTTGCAAGAGGCGAGTGATTTTTTTTCATCACGAGCAAGACCGGCTCGTTGATGTTTTCCAGTGGAATGCCTCCCAGCGCACGCTTGTTCGCCATCAGAAAATCAGAGTCGATCGATGTTAGGACATTTGGGATGGAAAGACGGAATCGCCCTGCGCCGATGACCGTTTTTTGGCGCTCATAATCGAGAAGGTCACGGCTATCCCGCCCGACAAAACCCTCGTCAAGCCGCTCCTGAGTCTGTGCCCGCAACACCTCAATCATGCCTGTAAGCAGGACAATAAACTTGTACCCAGCATCGGCTGCCTTGTTGATCAATCCGCAATAGCTCGCCGTTTTGCCGGACTGCACGTCACCCATGACTAGCCCTTTCACCTTCCATCCGTGAGTCAACTGCGGATTCCCGCACTCGTTCAGGATGTTGTCTGTATCTTCATCCAGGACACGAACGACTTCCCGCCCAAACCCGCTCGACTTGAGCTGGTTCACATAAGCATCCCAGTAGTTCCACTTGATTGTTGCCTTTACCTCCTCGAGCCACGGCTGCTGGTCGCCACCATGCAGCCCTTCCCCAGACATCATGCTAACGCCTATTGATGACTCAAGCTGTTTCCGAACCCTGTCGAGGGTGCCGGCATCAATTCCAGGGGTGATCTTCGATAGCATACCGATGACCTCATTAAGGAGTTCATCCGTCAACTCCTGTGTTCCGATGATTCCGACGGCAATCAGAAATGGGTCACTTTTCATTTTGTTAGCTCCAAGCGTAGTTTTTCATGATGTTGCGGATGGCGAACGATGGGGTCGATGTTCAATACTTGATTAACACCAAGACCAGTTATCTCGAGAAGATTCGTTGCTATCTCAAGTAGCTCCGTGAATGTTTCCAATTCGTCTGCCCCTCTATGATCTGAACACATGTCGGCGTAGATCGACTCAAACGGCAAAGTGTCTCCAAACATGCTCAACAACATCTGAAAATACCGTTGATTTTCCTCGCCGAATTTAGACGAGAGTGACTGAATCACGGGGTGTTCCATGTTCAGCTCGTATCGGAATGAATCGCGCTTTGGCTCAATTCTTGACCAGAGTGGAACGAATCCATTGTTCTTTTGCTTTCGTCCAGGATACGTCACCGTATTCCTGCTGGTGTTGGCAAAATGGGGAATGAGTTCCTTCAGTCGAGACCTGATCGATTCAGGCGGATAAGCGACCGATTTCTTGATGTCCAAGGCCCACAGATCATCGAAGGAGTTTGGAATATCGACCTGTATTCTGGTCAGCTTGAAAAACTCATTCTTTGGCACGAGCCTGAACCATGTGCCCCAGATAACAAGTCGACGATTGCGGTAGATGTAGAACCCCTGGGTTCCTCTAAGACCCTCCTTGCCCCCGGCCAGATTTATTTCATCCAGAGACAGGTGACTGACAGGCGGCAGGATAAAAGGGCATACATTCACATTCCCTCTCTCATGCCTGATTACCTGCCCTTCTAAAGGCTGCCGGAAAGTGTTGTCTCTTAGAAAAGGGTCACGTGGAGGTATCTGCAATCCATTAGCTACGATCCTGATCGGACTGAATCCATCCTCCTTTTGCGTAAAGCGATGAAAAACAAGGGCGAGGTGCTCGTACAGAGATGTCAGTTTCGTTGTCATTTCGGACTGAGGGTCGGCTGCACCAGCAGTGAGCCGATCAAGATCCTGCCAAACAACCAAGGTGCCAGAATCCAAACCTTGAAGGCGGGAAAACATGGGCAGGGATTCAAGATCCCTTTGTGCAGGGACGACCACCAGCCATCGTCCAGACTCTAGTACGACATCGAGATCCCACCGCCTTGCACTGGTGACGCCCTCTTTCTTGCTCACTACTGTGAGCTTTCTACATTGGGACAAAGATGCCGTCTTCAAACCGAGGCCAAACCTGCCCAGATCTGAAACATCCCGTACATCGGTTGGATTACAGCTGCCATACCGCATGGCATTGGTCAACTCATTGGGAGCCATCCCCCAGCCGTTGTCCAGAATTGCAACAAAAGGATCTTCTGATGCGCCGTACTTAACTTCAATGCAATCTGCCGTTGCAGAGATACTGTTGTCAATTAAATCAGCAATTGCTGCCTCAGCTGTGTAGCCGACTGCTCGCATTGCCTCGATCAGGGAAATCGGATCAGGGATGACCTCCAATGTTTCCATTGCTTCCACGTTAGCCTCTAGCATCCCTGTACTATCCTCCCTAACGGAATTTTCTTCAACATGACAAATTATCTATGCATATATAGGCCAACACAGTAGTGTCCGGTTAATCTGAGACGAAGTTCGTGGAAAGCCTTTATTCATGCGGTTCTTCGACATTTTCAAGGTGATGCCGATTTTAGCTCACGCTTGAAATTCACGCCCAATTGAATTAGATGGTTGCGAGAAGAATCGGGCCTATTTTTTCGTCAACCGGACAGTAGTGATTCGCAATATGCTGTTACATCCACTAGATTTACATTCACATAGAGGCTATTCAGGCCTCTCAGCTTGACTCTGAACTGGCTACGCCTTTTTGTCGTCGGGCTGACATCGTTTATGCCCTCTAGCTTAATGCCGGGATCGTAGTACACCATTTGTGACTCAATCGCTTTCAGCAAATACAAAGGGTCGGTGCCCTCACCTAGCCTTACTATATTTCCATAGGTATATTGGTTTTTCGGGTCTGTTCGGTGTTCGCTGGGAACATAAACTGCATTGCGGTGCTTGCGATTCCAGTGCTTCAGAATTCCGGTGAATGCCCAAAATGCAGCCAGCGTTCCATCATCAGATGACATGGCTATCCCACCATCTGCATCAGTGATCTTCCCTGATAAACTGTCATACCCATGAAGCGTTATCGTCAGCCCCGTATTGGGATGTTTTTGGTTACAAAAATGGGCGCCACCGAAGTTCATTCTGTCAGCCCTGCCCAGACGATCCATGTACCCAAAGGTTCTTACGAACTCCTCCACACCTCGCTCAACGTAAAAACCTCCGGTTGGCTCAGGGGTCATGAGGGTCAGCACATTGCTGCCATGCTGCTTCACTTCCCAGCCTTGGAAATCCGGCTCTGACCTTCCGTTTGGTGTAATGCCCAACTCTGCTTCAAGAGTATACCCACCACACTGAGTGGCATTGCAGGGAAGAATGCTTCTCGTGGCATCAAGGCGCTTGGAGTTGATCCATCCCAGCCTGTGTATACGACATAACTCCGTAAGCAGAGCAGTTCGTGGATCACTTCCAACGCCCAGAAAAACCGAAGTAACAATCTCGGAGAAAATTTCTGTAGCTTTTACCAGCCCTGCGCTAATCCCCATAGCCTGTCGACAAACAGAACTCTCAGGCTCAAAAACAGAACCAATGATCCGCCCCTGATTATCTGTTCCTAGAAAGAGTATTCGACCAGGAATTCGGCTGTTCATGAGTGTTCGAGTTGAGTCTAGTCGAGACCTGTCACAGCCCCTGAGGAAACCTGAGAACCTGATTTCCGGATACTGCGGATAGAGAATTATTTGTGCGGACGGTGCATTTACCAGCGAGGTGTCATCGCCAATCCAGCAGAAGTCGACCCCCGCCTTGAAAATTGGATTATCCCCACTAGGGTCTGGATAAACGTCCCCAGTCGGAAAAAGCGTGAGAGCTTTGAAGCCTGGACCGAAGTAGACCTGATTCTTGGAGTTGTCGTTAGCCGCCAGGAATTTAATGTAAACCTTTTCTACGCGATGATCGGCGTAGTACTGAATCAGACTCTGAAGCGACTGAATGGAAGTGGACAATTTGAACTCCTATTGGAAGCTTGACATGAATCACCTCAGCTACGATCAGGTAGAGAGATTGCCTCTGATTTTGCCACACAGGCGGCTGATTAGCTTTGGATTGTCTTTTTCACACTCCCATACAACAATACATTTCCAGCCCTGAGTCGCAAATGCCGCAAGAACTTTCCCATCGCGCTCAATGTTTCCCTGAAGTTTGTTTCTCCAGAAGTCCGTGTTGCTCTTGGGCATTACTGCATACTTGCAGCCTGGATGCTGATGCCAGAAGCAGCCATGGACGAAGATAGCTGTTCGATATTTTGGGAGAACAATGTCCGGCTTTCCCGGAAGGTCTTTGACGTGAAGTCGAAATCTAAAGCCCTTAGCATGTAGACCCTTCCGAACATGAAGTTCTGGCTTTGTGTTTTTGCTACGGATACCGGACATCATCCGGCTACGCGTTGTCCGGTCAACGACATCAACCATCAGGCATCAAACTGTCCGAGAGCGGCAGTCTCCTTATGCATTTGCATAACGAAGCGGTAACTCAGGCTCCAGGGTATCCGTTTCCAGCATAGGCTGCATCAACCTTGCAACATGAGACATAACATCAACAACAACAGAATTTCCAAATTGCTTGTAAGAGCGAGTATCCGAAACAGGGATTTTGAAATTATCCGGGAAGCCCATCAGTCGCGCGCATTCTCTGGGCGTCAATCTGCGCGGGCTTTTGCGCTTGCCTTGGTAGATAAGGATTTCCGAGCCGTCCTTGTAGTAGCGCGCTGAAAGCGTGCGGGCGGTATTTTCCGGGGTAACTAGGCCAAAGCCGAACCCGTTGCCCTTGGCGCGGTGCTTCGCGGCGTAATTCTGCAAGTAGAGCCAGAGGTGATCGGAGAGGGTGTATTTATTCTGCACACGCTGTTTTTTGTGGTCGAAGAATCTTCCTTCGTCCCATTCCAGAACAGGCTCTGAACCATCGGTGCGGTGCAAAATGTCCTTGAGCTTGCGCTTGTTCTTGGGTGGCAGGGGCAGGGCATTGAAATCGAATGCAACCGGCTCGCGAAAACCGACGATGAGAATGCGTTCGCGGTGTTGTGGGACGAAGTGCGCACCGTCAATAATGCGCCAGTGAATGTGGTAACCCAACTCCTCGGTCAAGGTGCGGCGGATAACTTCGAAGGTGCGACCCTTGTCATGCGATTGCAGATTCTTCACATTTTCCAGCAGGAAAGCGCGTGGGCGCTTGGCTGCAATGATGCGTGCCACGTCGAAGAACAGCGTCCCTTGGGCTTCGCAGGCGAAGCCGTGCGCCTTGCCCAGCGCATTTTTCTTGGACACTCCGGCAATAGAAAAAGGTTGGCAGGGAAATCCGGCCAGCAATACGTCATGGTCGGGAATGTGGGCAGCATCTATCTGAGTGATGTCACCATGAATTGGATGGCCGTCGCGGAAATTTTCGGCATAGGTTTTCTGGGCATAGCTGTCCCACTCGCTGGTGAACACGCAACGCCCGCCGATGTTCTCGAACGCCTTGCGAATACCGCCGATGCCCGCAAACAGATCAATGAAATTGAAATTGCCCTCCTCGGTATTTTTCGTTCCGAACGGGAGCAGTTGCTGCAATGCGGGAACCAGATAGGCGGGGGGCTGCGATTGCCTCACTTCCCATCGTCTGATGGTGCGGACGTTAATTCCCAAATGACGGGCAATTACAGCTTGTGTGTTGTGTTTACGTGCCTCGGCAAGGTAGGTAAATACAGCTTCCTGATCGTCGGCGGTGCTTAGGATGGTAATCATGGGTGCTTTATTATCTGGGAGCTTTTGCGGACAATATGGCATTTTATAGTCCCTGTCAAATGACCAGGGCATATACCGCCCCCGCTGGCGTAGTCATCAGGAAATGCGAGAAATTGGACTGTCACCTTTTCTGCTGATCAGAGCCAAGGCTCCTCCCTCATTCCCATGCTTTTGCAGGAATCCTAACATTAAGGTAACCGTGAGCGTCTTTACGGGTGTAGTGCGCGGAATCGTCTTCGTAACAGAGACTCATAGGGTCAGACTCCATGGACACTCCCTTGATTACAAGGTATCGGAACTAGCTTAACAAGATTACCGTCCGCACCCGATGGTGCCCGGCAATGGTTACATTGTATCGGCGCTACTTGTAATGCGTTACATATGCGTTACAATATGTGGGTATCAGGTAGGTCCACGAGTGAAGCATGCCCCCGACAAAAACCGCCACCTTAAATCTGCGCATTGACCCGATACTGAAGGGGGCGGCGCAAGGGGCCGCCCTGCGCGAACAGCGCAGTGTCGCCAACCTGATTGAGGTACTGATTCGAAAGCATTGTGCGGAGGTGGGCATCCCCATCCCGGAACAGCGATCCTTATTCAGGGAGGACGATGATGAATGAGAAGACTCTGCGCGCCTTGGTGGATGCGGGCGCTGTACGGCGCATCCGCATCATCGCTAATGGCGCCCGTTTCCACATAGAGGCCGATACCCCGACGGGTTCCATTACGGCCTTCACCCTCAAGGGCACCGTCAAGACCTGGGGTTCACTGGATGCCGCCGCCAAGTGGGTGCGTTCACTCGGCATCGGCACGGCGCAGCTCGATGTGGCCAAGTGGCAGCCGGAACAGAAGGGCTTGAGACTGTAATGATCCGGCGATCCATTGATGGCCCCGGCATGAAGTATACCGGGGGCCACATCCGTTTTCTCCGTATCCAGCCGGGCGCGCCCGGAGAGATAAATCTGGGGCACTGGGAATCAATAGTAACCCCGCCTTAACGTAGAACTAACCGGCGGCGGCAACCGGGCTACCGCTCTGTCCTTGTAGGTTTGTCCGTATCGAGCCATTTCTGTTCTCCTTCGCCGCCCCCAGGTTCTTGGTTCTATTGAGGCGACAACTATTCTGACACGGGGGGGTATGACACGGGGGGATTGACAAACTCATGCCTTGGGTAGTAGTCTGTGTACGTAGCGCCGATTTGAGCTTCAGCTTGCGGGCGCTTTATAAATGCGGCTAAAGCGGATCAAACCCGTTCTAGCGCGCAAGCCGGACCGGGTTTTTTGTTGTCTGTAGTGTCGCCGATTTAACGCACAACTTGCGGGGCGAATCATAAATACCGCTAAAGCGTCGCTCGCTTCTCCTCCCCCTGGAAGCCGGCCACGCCGGAAACGCAGGGGAAAGGAGTTTCACATGTCAAAGCTTGAAGTTGGTGACATTTGTGTTACGCAAAACAATAGGATGAGTCTGCTCAACAACGGCCTGTTGGTAGAGATTATTGCGATCTGTTCGATCTCAGCTACCCCCTACCTAGTCCACCGCATTGATGGGCACCGAGCCCCAGTGACGGAGCACCTTGGAGTTGTAAGTTTTTTCGCGTGTGACAATGCCTGGACGACAGCGCACCGGCTGCGCCGTGTTGATCCCGGGGACACTCCCAGTTACGCGGAAGATGCTGAACGCTTGACCGAGCATGCCTGATCGGAAGACCGGATGGGCATCGTCCACTTTTTGCTGATGTTGTTCAACGCCAGGTAAAACAGCTTGGTCACGGCTTCGTCGGTCGGAAACGAGGCGCGGGTTTTGATCACCTTGCGCAGACTCATGTTAATCGACTCGATGGCGTTGGTCGTATAGATTACCTTAGTTAAACGTTTATGCGCGGTGAGGAAATAAACCGCGCAATGACATTGCAACGAGATGCACATGCATCGGAGTGGCCCACCTTACGGGCCGGGGGGATTTGATCCAGATTGCCGTCCCCGACGCATCGTCAAAACGGCTAAACAGGAGACTAGCAATGTCATTACTCAAACCTGGCACACTCTGTGTCATCGTTGGTGGCTGCCCAGAAAATATTGGCCTCATCGTCGAAGTTCTTGCCCACCTCGGGCCACGCCCTCCCCGTGCTGACGCGTACAGCATACGAACCTCCAGTGGCCGGCCTTTTCCTCAGCTATGGGGCCTAGGCGGCCGCCTTGAACGCGGCTACACCAATGAGGCCATTACGGATCGGCACAAACTTGCCCCCCTGGTTGATTCCAAGGATGAGTCCGAAGTGCGAAGCCGCGCCGTAAAGCGTGTGCCGGGCAGAAAGCGCGAACTGGAGACCTGCCACTAAGTGACCCGGGGCAGCACCACCGGCCACTAACTTTTCAGAATATACGAATACGGCTTGATCCACCGCCCTCGCGGGGAACGGATCGGGGGGATTTGATCCAGATTGCCGCCCCGACACATCGTCAAACGGCTAAATAGGAGAACGAAATGTCGTACACAAATGAAGAAGTAATTAGTGCACTTATCCCGCACCCCCGGGGGATTCAGGCTCTTCGGGAGGCGCTGCGCATCCAGCCGGAGTAT